>QMOE01000623.1 GCA_003648125.1 Chloroflexota bacterium | reverse complement strand
CCTCGCCATTGCTGCGCACGGTGCTGGTAGCCAACAGGCGATAAGCCTGCCCGGCATAGATGGTGGTGGTGAACTCGGCCGCGCTGCCCACCGTTGGCGTGATCACGTCGGCGCCAGTATCATCCAGCAGACGCAGCGTCACCTGAGTCATAGTAATCTCGTCGGTCTCTGTGATCGGTTTGCTCCACACATCGTCGCGGTTCTCGTCGGCAAAGAAAGCCCCGACGCTGAGATGAAGCGTGCTGGCGAGATCAAGCGTGGTGTATGCCTGGTACTCTGTGGGCCACGCCTCACGATTTCCAATATGATCCGTGGCCCGCGAGCGAAAGTAGTAGGTATGCTCGTGCTGACCGGTGAACTGGGTAGAGGTGGTCGTAGTCGAGTGCTGTAAGTAAACCCACTCACCGCCGGCCCCATCGCGCACCTGCACGTCGTAAAGCCAGACGCCCGACTCGCTGTCGTGCCCCTCCCAGGTGACAGTGAACGTGGGGGAATAGGTGATCGCCGGCAGCGAATGGACGGTGGAGGTAGGTGGTTCGTTGGGCGTCTCGGTCTCGAGCAGGATGAACGGGTCGCCGCCGATGATATAGTCGTCCGAGTTAGAGACCAAGTTGGCCGTGGCCCCCGGCAGGGTAATAGTATAGCATCCACCGACTGCAGTGACTGTCTGCGTGACTCCGAGACGGTCTACGAGAGTAGCAGTTTCGATCGTCGCCGTAAGTGTATAGGCGTCAGTATTAGGGCTTGCGTTCCACAGCACGCTGGCCTTGCCACGCGGCGTGCCCCACAGCGTGACGCGCAGATGAGAGCCGGTCGTTTCACGGGTAACCAAGGTAGGGGAAATGAGATATGTGTTGGCGACCTGGTAGGCGACGTAGGCAGGACGCAGGGAATGATCGTTGCGGATCAGACCAAAGTATTCGCCCATGTCCGAGTCGTGGGTGCGGAAGAAAAAGTATCGTTCGACATCGGCGGCCCAAGCGTTGGCGTATGATTGAATCACGTAAGCAGCGGCCTCGTCCTGAGTAGCGGCATAGTCATACTCGCTAGGATCGGGGTCAACAGAACCATCGTTCCACACCGGCACGCCAGTCTCGGTGAGCCAGATGGGATGGTCGCCCACGTTGTAGGCCGTCATCCCGCTGCGGATGTTGTTCACCTCGTCGTAGATGCTGGAGGAACGGCTATACAGATGAACCGACATCACGTCGAAAAAGTAATTGTTCGACGGCGCGGCCGGGTCGTCGTCGAGGGTGTTCAACACCCAACGATAGTAACTGGTATTGGCCCAATAGTGCAACCCACCAAACAGGACGGTGCAGTCGGGGCAGGCCGCCTTGGTCGCTTGATAGCCTACTTTGAGGAGTTGCGCGTAATCTGTGGAGGTTCCGGTCCAAAAGTAATTCCACTCTGGCTCGTTCCACATCTCCCAGTACTGCACCCGGTCTTTGTAGCGAGAGACGACGGTGTAAACATAGTTGCCCCAATAATTATTGGGATCATCCCACGAGAGATATAGACCCTGGGGCGGGGAAGATGCAGCACTGGTAGCTTGGGTTGATCCCAGGCGAAGAATCGGCGCGTACCAGCCAAAGGGACGCTGGTCAGATGAGAGCGCCCCCAGGCCACCCTGCGCGCTCACCGTGGAGGCCCAGTTGGGGGTCCAGAGGAGAATACCAACAATGTTCTCCATCCCGGCAACGTGCAGGTCATCCACCAGGGTATCGTAGGCTCCAAAGTTCCAATCGTCGTTAGCCGTCTCAATGTTAGGCCAGATAAAGTCAAAGCGGTCCCAGCGAGAACCGGCGTCGAGGGCCTTTTGAATAAAGGGACGGGTAGGCCCCTCAGGTGGGTCATAGTAGAAAGAATAACAAGCCCCTGCCCGCCCATCCGTCTCCTCGACCGGCGGCAACGGTGAGACGAAAGTCATCTCCGCAACGGCTGGTAAGGTCGAAAGCAAAAAAGCAAGCAACCCTGCTATAAAGGCCAAACTCAGGAAGAGCACGACCTGTCTCGTACTTGATTTCATTTTCATCGCCGCACACTCCCAATGCTTGATATACACAATTGCGTCAATTCGCGTCCTCTCTTTGGCTATCTAAAGGATACCACACAAAGGCCCGATGAAGGTTGCCATGTGGTTACCGTTTGGTTAAAGCAACGCCCAAACACAAATCTAGCATCAGTATAATTATTGCATCAGCCATCGTCAATGGGACGTTGGTCATGTTCTCCACATAACCCAGTTCTGGGCCGCGCCAGGTGTGCGCTCCCAGGCGGCCATTGGATCGCTGTCATCTTGACCGCAAAGATGCGGGCGGGAACGCTCGCGTTCCCAGACAGTCATCGGAACGCGGGCATTGGAGTCACCCTGACTTGTCGTAGGGGCGAGGCAGTGCCTCGCCCCTCCTCGGCGGGGGATGCCCGCGCTCCTAGGCAAGATCCACTACCCGGCGCAAAAATTTGACGGACACCCCTCGGAACTCGCGGCCCGTTCCGCTTGGCAGGTCGCTAAATTTGAGGTACACTAAAGATGAGGAGGTCAATGATGACAGGTACACCAACCACATCATCCGCCCCAGGCAAGGTGATCCTCTTTGGCGAGCACGCCGTGGTCTACGGACGAGCGGCTATTG
>QMOE01000622.1 GCA_003648125.1 Chloroflexota bacterium | reverse complement strand
GACCTGGCGGTTGACGGTGAGTGGTTATGGGTCGCCGCCTCGCAGGGGTTGGTGCGGCTCAACCAACGTACCCTGACCTACGAGATGTTCCCTCACTTGAACAGCGTGTACACCTTGCTGGTGGACGATCAGGGTCGGTTGTGGGTCGGCGGGCGACACGGCCTGGTGCGGTACGACGATGATGGGAGTTGGACGGTGATCTATGCGGGCAAGATGACCACCACCTTCGGCCTCGACGCCGACGGCAATCTCTGGCGATTCACCCTATATAGCCGGGTACCTCCCGCTGCCTATCGCTTCCAGGGACAGGAGCCGCCCGCCAGTGGCGACTGGGAGCCAAAAGATATCAATGTCGAATGGACATCAGTCGAGTGGCAATCATTCTGGAGCAACTGTGCCAACTGGCGTTTCAAGGTCTCTGACACCGTCAAGTATAGCTCGCCGGCCGGGTGTGCTGCTGCACATAGTTGTGCGCGGCTGCCGCCGCTGGAACTGCCCGTCGAGAGAGGCATAAGAGCGTCTCCGCCACATTCACGATTGATAGCTGAGGATGCTGATGGTGCATACTGGTTTGTCTCTCTCTCCTCGTATTACTACCCCTACCAATTCTTGATCCACTATGACGGCGAGAGCGTGCAAGCCATACCCTGGCTCTATGGCAGTGTCTACGCCACCGTCGCCGCTGGCATGAAGCGCGGTGTCTGGATCGGGTCAGAAGAAGGATTGTTCTACAGCGACGGCCAGACAATCGAGCAGTATCTGTTCGATAGCCAGAGACTCGTCCCTCTCAAGGTGTCTCACAAGTCCAAGAGCCACCCTCAAACAGATGAATCATTAGCGATTTGGTAGTGTCCTGCACGTATCATCTCAATAATCCGGGGCGCGAATCTGTAGGGCGGGTTTCTTACCCGCCAATCGGTAGCAGCAGGTTGAGAATCTGCTCTCTGAACAGAAAGGCAGGTTTGGAAACCTGCCCTACAGTCAGCGCGATTGGGAAATCGCGGCTACAGCGCGCAAACGCCCCGGAATATTAAAAAGATACTCTTGCACAATGAGTAGAAAAACTCGCCAGGACACCAAGAGATAAACGGTGCGACGCACTTGCCAAGTGCGTCGCACCTATCCGCTACTGGTAGTTGCGCATCACCAGCGGCAGGAACACCTCACTCCGCGTGCCTTCATACGCTCCCATGTCGTATCCGCTCCCCTGGGGGCGGCTGTCTCCAGCCAGGTCGTCCGTCAACCAGGGAATGGTCACTCCGGCGTCCTCGGCCGGCGAGCCTATACCCAGGTGATAGTCGGCGATCAGCAGCGGGTCGGCGTGGATGGCGTTGCTGCCTGTGATGGGATCGCTGCTGTTCCAAAAGAGATTGTGGTCAGCGGTGACGGTGCTGCTGGCAGGAACGGTATTGGTGACGCCCACCGTGTGCCCGGCGATGAGGTTGTTGATCAACGTCAGCGAGATGTAGCTACCCACCCAGATTCCTTCACTCCCCGCCCCGGCAGTGTTATCGGCCAGGGTGTTGTTGACCAACGTCGCCGCGATGTGCTCTCCGGAAAAAGTGCTCAGACACAGCCCATCACCCTTGCTACTGGCAGTGTTACCGGCCAGCAGATTGTTGGACATGGTCACGACCACACTGACTCCGCAGTAGATCGCGCCGCCGGTTCCATAGCTGCTGCCCTCTGAAGCCACGTTATTGAGAAAGCGATTGGCTTTCAGAGTAGCGCCCCACACCTCCCACATATAGAGGCCGCCCCCTGTGCCACTCGTGTCCCGGCCTGCACGGTTCTGCCGGAAGAGGTTGTTGCTGAGCACCCCATATTGCATCATATACATCCCGCCACCCTGCCCATCGCCGGAACTGGCAGTGCTGGCGATATTGCCCTCGAAGGTGTTGCCGGTGACGACGGCAGAGCTGATGGATGTCCCCGCTTCAAGATAGAGACCACCGCCCCAGCCCACACTGGCAGTGCTGGCGGTGTTGCTCACGAATCTGGTCTCCCAGATATTGGCCGGTGCGCCCAAGTTAGAATTGCCAACGTAAATTCCGCCGCCGAACGCCGACTGTGCGCTGCTGCCCACATTGTCCGTGATGACACATTGACCGATATGGATAGCGGTATCTTTGACATATACCCCACCGCCGCAACCTGCCCACGGGCCGCAGTTACCTTTGCCATCCCCATGGGTGAACGTCAGGTGCTGGAGCATCACGTCGCCGGCGTTGGTGATGCTGACCACCGAGCCGCTCCACTGCGCGTCCAGCACCGTCTGGTGCATATCGGGGTCAAAATCACTATCGCCGCAGGGCTGGCCGTAGCTCCCGCGCATCGCCAATTCCTTGGCGATGGCAGCCACCGTGCCGGCGGGGTCGGTGTAGATGCCGGCGGCGATGCGAATCTCGTGGCTGGGGGAGGCCGCGTCCACGGCGGCCTGCACGGAAGTGTAGCAACCCCCACCGCAGATGGCGTCGCAGCCCGTTCCGGTCTGGTTGACGCAGTGGACGTTTGAGCCGGCCCGCGCCGGAACAGAGGTCCCCAGCAGGAGCAGCAGTGCTGCCAGGGCCAGGCCCAGCAGGGCCGCCGTTACACAGTGAAACAGTCGCTTGTTCATCTTGTGACTCCTTTCGATTG
>QMOE01000621.1 GCA_003648125.1 Chloroflexota bacterium | reverse complement strand
CGTATCTGCTCAATAAAGTGGGGCAATGTAGCCGAGGTTTCCATACCTCGCGGGCATAACGCGCTATGGAAAGCGCGGCTACGTTAAAAGTGCCCCAGAATATTGAGATGATACGATGAGGCAGTGTAGTCGAGGTTTCCATACCTCGCGGGGCTGGCGCGATATGGAAATCGCGGCTACGCCTGCTGTGCCAGACGGCCGTCCAGTTCCAGGTCTTGAGCGATGGATTTCATCGCTTCCAGCACGACAGCGACGTGTTCCCACAGTTCGATACCGATCATCCGAGCGCCTTCTTCAATCATTTCCCGGTGCGCGCCGGCGGCAAAGCGCCTGTCCTTCCACTTTTTCTTCACTGACTTTATCCTGACGTCGCGGATATCCTTGCTGGGCCGCACCAGCGCGACGGCGATGATGAGACCGGTCAGGTCGTCCACGGCGTAGAGGGTTTTCTCCATCAGCGTCTCCCGCTCCACGCCGGTGATCTCGGTGGCGTGGGAGAGCACCGCGCGGACGGTCTCCTCCGGCCAGCCGCGCTCGCGCAGGATGCGAGCGCCAGAGTTGGGGTGGCCGTCGGGGCCCATATCGGGGTAGCGCTCGTAGTCAAAATCGTGCAACAGCCCGACGATGCCCCATTTCTCCTCGTCCTCCCCAAAACGACGGGCGTAGGCCCGCATAGCCGCCTCGACGGCCAGCATGTGTTTGATCAGGCCGGGTTTCTTGGTGTACTCGTTGACCAGTTCCCAGGCATTTTCACGGTTCATCATATTTCTCCTATCGGCAGCGGCTCACCCAGGACGGGGAGCGGATGCCGCACATTTACGTCCCACCAGGCCAGCGCCAGCGCGATGTACTCTCGTGTCTCCCACGTGACTCGCCGGGTGCTATAGTCTTGGCGGTCAGCAAGGATGACAACGGCGTCCACTCCCAGCGCGTCGCAGAGGTAGAGCGCACGGGCGGCGTGGAAACGCTGCGTGACGATCACCGCTTGCTCCACGCCAAAGATGGCTCGCGCACGGTAGCAAGTGTCGTAAGTGCGCCGGCCGGCATAGTCGAGCACAATGTCCTTCTGCGGCACACCCAGGCTGACCGCGTACTCTAGCATGTGTTGAGGCTCGTTATAGTTCACGAAACGGTTGTCGCCGCTGCAAAGCAACTTTTGGACGCTTCCGGCGTGGTAGAGTTCGGCGGCTGTGGCGACGCGGTCGGCCAGGATGGGGGTGAGAGAGCCATCGGGCCACAGGCCGGCGCCCAGGACGATGGCGACGGGGCGCGGCGGCACATCCTCGACACGGGTGTAAATGCGGTCGTGGTACTTTTGCTCGACCCACAGGCGCAGTCCTCCCAAAAGTGCAACCGCCACCACCCCGCAGCCGACGGCGATGAACGACACGCGCCTTGACACCTTTCTTACTCTCAGGGCAATACCTCCACGACGTTCGCCAGCGCATTGACGTCGGGAGCTTGCACCAGGATAACGTAACGCGCCACGCGGCAGACGTACACCGCTTCCGTCTCGGTCTCCCACCATTGACCCACCATCCCCACCGGCGGGTCCACGGGCTGGGCCGGCAAAAAGCGTTGGGGGATCAGCGCGACGAGGGCCCGCTCGAACTCGGTGGCTTCGGCGGTGCTGTCCCACACGGTGCGCCAGACGAGTACCCGGCGCCCGTCCTCGTGCTCCCAGACGACAAAGGTGTCGCCGCCCCAACCGTCGGCAGCCTGCCAGGCCGTTTCCTCCGGCAGCGCCTCGCCGAGGTAGAGGCCGGTGACGAACTCGCCCAGTGTGTCTTGAAGGAGCATTGCCCAGTCCTCGCCGAGCACGGCGCCGAGATCGGGCACGACGACGCCGGCGGGTGTGTCCTGCTCTTCCAGGTAACGCTCCGGATGGAGCACTTGCTCGGTTGAGCGGGGTGGATCGGCGTAGGCGCGGTTGATGGCTTCCCACCTGCCGGCCTGGAAGAGAGCAGCGGTGAACTGGCGGCCCTCCCAGTAGGGAAAGCGTTGCAGTCGTGCCCAGGCCTCGACGTGGGCCAGGTTCTCTCCGTAGATCAGGTCTGTCAGGTGCTCCCAGTCAGCCGCCGCCAGGTGCTGGTAGCGATAGAGCGCCGTCAAGAGAGTCGCGTCTCCCTCCACCAGTGCCTGAACCGCCAGCGTAGCGTCGGTGGTCGCGGTACGAGCGCCCATCGCGCCCAGGTCAAAGTGTTGGTCTTGCAAGGCGTGGGTATAGGCGTGCGCCAGTAGCGCCTGATCGTCGGCGCTGCTCTCTTGCTGACCGATAGCCACGTAGAGTTGCTCCTCTGCGGGCACGTAAATGCTGGCTACCTGGTAGGGGTGGATGGAGACGGACGCGGCAGGCAGCAATCCCAGTGCAGTGTACGGCAACAATTCGGCCTCCGGGCTGCGCTCGGCGTAGAGGCGGTGAAGAAGCACGGTCATTTCGCTCTCGTCGAGGAAGCTGAGCGGCACCTCGGCGCGGGGGTGGAGGCCGCGCAGGGTCTCTACCTGATAGGCGATCTGATCGAACAGGCGGGCGGCCTGCACTTGAAACCATAGACCTTCTGGCGTTGGGGAAGGGATGGGTGATGGAGCTGGGAGGGGCGTGGGAGGAGGTAAGGGCGAGGGGCGAGGGGCGAGGGGCG
>QMOE01000620.1 GCA_003648125.1 Chloroflexota bacterium | reverse complement strand
CTGGCGGGGGTGCGTCACCCGACGCAAATCCTGGGCTTTTACCACGGCGTCCCACAGACAAAGCGCACCCACAACTATGGCCTGGTTCTGCCGGACAAAATCAGCATTTACCAATTTCCAATCGAGATACGCTGCCGCACGGCAGAGCAAGTACGGGCCACGGTGCAACACGTCCTTCGCCACGAAATAGCGCACCATTTCGGGATAGAGGACGAGCGGCTGCGGGAGATCGGGGCGTACTAGTCCTGGTCATGATACTGGCGGACAAAAATGATGAGCAGGCCAACCGTTACCAACAATCCCAGCACACAAATCGAGCCTGCCAGCGCCACCCTGGCTTCCACGCTCAGGTGGTTGCTCATCTCTACTGACAGAGCCACCGCCAGGGCCAACCCAATTTGCCGTTACCGCTTGTTCTATCTCTCGCGCCGCTCACCAGACATTTGCCTACTCTCTACCTCCACCCTTAACTCGATGGGCAGCAGGGCCGCATAGATAACGTCGGCCACGGGAGTGGGCACGCCTAGCTCACGTCCCTGGCGGCAGACCACGCCGATCATTGACTCTAGCTCAGAACGGCGACCGGATTCTACGTCCCGCTGCATCGAAGGCTTGATGGTAGGCGCGGCCCCGTCCACGATAGCCAGTGCCTGCTCGACCACGTCCGTCTCCAGATTCACCCCATCGGCTCGCGCCAGCGATTCTACCTCGCGCATCAAACTCACCAACAAGGCTCACGTCTCGGGCACGCTCCGATAATCACCAATCTCTAACCGGGTGAGCGCCCCCACCCCGCTAATCCCGGCAATAAAAACGAACTTGGTCCACAAAAGGCGCGCGATGTCCGTCACGAGATCCACGGTCACGCCGGTTTCTTCAAACGCGGCAGCGATGGCCTGCACGCGCAGCGTGATCTGCCCATCAAACTCACCCAACGCGACGCGCCGAAACTGGGACATCTGCCGAATCACGCCCGGCTCCTCGATGGCCGACGATATCCAGGTCACGCCGCCCACCACGTGCTCCATCCCCACAGCCGCCCCAATGCGCCCGGCGGCGTCTATGCCGTTCTGCAAACTCATCACCGTCGTATCCGGCCCCACCATTGGCCGTGTGGCGCGGGCGGCAGCCTCAGTACCGGGCATCTTGACACAGACCAGCACCAGGTCAACCGGGCCGACCTGGGCGGGCGTGTCCGTGGCCTGGGCGGGCGAGATGACAAAGTCACCGTGGACGCTCCTCACTTGCAGGCCATTTGATTGCATGGCTGCCAGGTGTGCGCCCCGCGCGATGAAGGTCACGTCATGACCAATGCGTGCCAACAGTCCGCCGTAATATCCCCCCACGCCTCCGCTGCCCATCACTGCGATTTTCATACGCTTCGTCCCCCTATGCTGGCTTCAACTGCTGCGATTTTATATTGGTGCTGGTGAAAAGTCAACTCCTTGACACCCACTGGCAGCGTGTTATCATAGAATCGGCGCCCAAGTCAGCCAGACGGTCGCGGCCTGCGCAATGCGCAGGTCGAGGAAAGTCCGGGCTCCACAGGGCACGGTGCTGGATAACGTCCAGATCGGGGCGACCCGATGGAAAAGGGCCACAGAAAAGCAGACCGCCAGGTTGGTAAACCAACCTGGTAAGGGTGAAAAGGTGGTGTAAGAGACCACCGGCGTTCGTGGCGACACGGGCGGCCAGGCAACCCCCACCAGGAGCAAGGCCAAGCAGAGGCAAGGGACGGCCCGTCCCGTTCGAGTCTCGGGTAGGCCGCGTGAGGCGGCGGGCAACCGCCGTCCCAGATAGATGACCGTCCGCGACAGAACCCGGCTTATCGGCTGGCTTGGGCGCCAGATCTGATTTTCCCAAAGGTGCAAGCGCATCCCGTCGGACGCTGAATCAAGCTGGATTTAGCCCGTAGGACTTGGATCGCCTAACTTGCGCGAACGTCCGGGCAAGGCCGACATCCAGCGATCAACTTGCCATTCTGCCGCTGCCGTCAATCACCGTTCAGCCCACCACTCCGTATCACCGCCTGCCACTCTTGAGGCGTGTTGACGTTGCGGAAGGAGCGCAGTTCGGGGTCGAACGGGATCACGTCCTCCAGGGTGACGTAGCGCACTCGGACGTGGGGGAAAAAGGAGATGATGCGCCGTCTGTGAGCGCGGATGGCGGCCTCAATCGCTGGCAGGCAGACGCGCCGGTAGGCCGCGTGGAGAGGTTCCACATTCTCTCCTTGCCGCAGCACGGTCACGTCGAATCCCTCGGCCCACCCGGCAAAGGCCCGCAGCAGGTCAGGGTCGAGAAAAGGCATATCGCAGGCCACGGCCAGGGCCAGATCGTGGGAAGCAGCTTCCAGCCCGGCGTGCAGTCCCCCCAGCACACCCACGCCCCGGAAGCGATCCTCAACCGCAGGGACGCCCAGTCCGGCGTATGGTTGTGCGTCGCCCGCCACGATCAACACCTCGGCGCACACCTGGGCTATGCGCTCAATAACGATCTCGATCAGTGGCCGACCATCCAGTTCCAAAAAAGCCTTGTTGCGCCCCATCCTCCGGCTGGCCCCGCCCGCCAGCACGAGGCCGGTGATTTGAAGATAGGCGGGTTCGAGAGCGGCGCTCTCCAAATCAGGCATCAGGGGATTCCCAAAT
>QMOE01000619.1 GCA_003648125.1 Chloroflexota bacterium | reverse complement strand
ATATCTATCTTGGACATTGTCAATTACTCGGGCATATCGTTCTGAGCTACACATAGCGCATTCGCGCCACTCATTATGCAAGAAACCAATGTTATCAAGGATTGTAAAGACCTGCCAGGTTTCCGCCAGAGCTTTTGTAAGTCAGATTTGACACGATTAACAGTGTATTTCCGTTCGAAAGTGCCTCATAAAACCTGGCAGGTCTGGTTCTCATCTCTTGATGACATTGAGATGATACCGGATTTCTCAATACAGATTGGCAAATCAGTTAAATCTGCTTAATCCGCTGACAGTCTGTCGCTGTCAGTTTACCAAATTATCCATCCGGCAAGAGCATCTGAGTAGTTATCCTTGTTCATTGATTCGCTCCCACATCCGCGCCGCCAACTCCCGTGACCGGGCAGTGATGGCCTCTTCGTCGAGGGTGAGTAACACGCGGTCGCGCATCAACACCCGCCCGGCGCAGACGGTGGCCGTGATCGCCGAACCCTCGACGCCAAAGAGCAGGTGCCAGGGCAGGTTTCCCGCCGTCAGTGGTGTCGTAGGACAATAATCGAGCAATACCAGATCGGCGGCCGCGCCCTCGCGCAGTTCCCCCAATTCCAGGTCGGGCCAAAAGACGCGGGCCAGGCGTCCGTTTTCGGCGTAAGCCAGCCGCATCACCAGGTCGCCAGGCATCGCGCGCGGGTCACGCTGGGCCAGTTTATGCACCAGGTAGGCGGCCTTCATCTCGGCGAACATTAGATTGGAAAAGCCATCGTTGCCCAGACCAACGTTGACCCCGGCCTGCAGCAGTGCCTCCACCGGCGCCACTCCCACGCCGTTGTTCATGTTCGAGCGCGGCTGGTGCGTGACCCACGTGCCGGTCTCTGCCAACAGTTCGATCTCGCTCTCGTCCACGTGGACGCAGTGAGCAGTGATGGTGCGGGGACCGAGGATACCCGCGTCGTGCAGCCGCCGGATAACGCGCTGGCCTGACTTGTGCAGGGAGTCTTCCTGATCGGCCACGTCCTCGGCGGCGTGGATGTGGAAGCCCAGACCCAGATCGCTCGCAGCGGCGACGCAATCCGCCAGCGTCTCGTCGGAGAGGGTGAGCGAGGCGTGGAGGCCGAAAGATGTGGAGATTTGGGATTTGGGATTTGGGATTTGGGATTTGGCAAAACGCACGTTTTCACGGATGCCGGCCTGGGCGCGTTCTGGCCCATCCCGGTCGGTGACTTCGTAGCACAGGCAGGCCCGCAACCCGGCCTCCTGCACTGCCTCGGCGATGACGTCGAGGCTGCCATCAATGGCATTGGGGCTGGCGTGATGGTCAATCAGCGTGGTCGTGCCGTGGCGGATGGCGTCCACCAGGCACACCAATGCCGAGTAGCGCACATCCTCCAGCGTGAGCGCCTTGTCCAGCCGCCACCACAGGCGCTCCAAGATTTGAGTAAAGTTGGCCGCAGGCTCACCGGGGATCGCCATCCCACGGGCAAAGGCTCCATAGAAATGGGTGTGGGCACACGAGGAAGCCGGGAGCACCAGTTGGCCCGCTGCGTCCCAACGTTCGGCGGTGGGATAAGCGGCGGTCAGTGCGGCGCTTGTGCCGAGCGCGGTGATGCGTTCGCCCTCAATCAGTAACGCACCATCCTCGATGAGACGTGCTTCATCACCTAGAGTGGCTAGACGAGCGTGAGTGATAAGCATGGGGACACCTCCAAAATTTACCTTCCCGAAAGCTCCAACAGATGGTTTTTAGCTTTCGGGAAGGTATTGTACTGAATAATCCACATTAGGCAAGTGTGCACGTCCCTGGATATGCTCCGTGGCTGCGCTTGCCTTTTGCCCTATTTCTGGTAGACTTGGCCTGTGCCGCCATCGGGCGGTGCTTTTGTGATAGAGGAATTTGGCGGTGATGAGACGACTGCGTTGTTGTTCGCTTCTGGTATTGATCTGTGTGGTGTGCCTCGTGACTACCTGTGCGCGCCCTGCGCCGACGCCAACACCGGAGAGTGATGGCTCCGCCAAGCCGGTAGAATCCTCCGCGCCCGCCACTTTAACCCCAGTTCCTTCTCCCTCGCCGGCCTACCCCGGCGTCTACACGGGCACGCCCACACTCAACCCGACGCCCGCCGGCTTTTCCAACGACACGGGCGTAGAGTCCTACGTCGTGCAGCGCGGTGAGACGCTGAGTCTGATTGCCGCCGTGTTCGGCTGCACCATCGAGGAGATAGTTGCTGCCAACGGCCTGCCCGACGAGAACAGCATCCGCGCCGGCCAGACGCTCATCATCCCCACCACCGCCACCGAGACCGGCCCGGTCCTCAAACTGATCCCCGATAGCGAACTGGTCTACGGCCCGGCTTACATCCACTTTGACCTGGAGGGCTTTGTGGCCGGGCAGGGGGGCTACCTGGCTACCTACACCGAGGAGGTCGAAGGCAGCCTGCTCACCGGGGCAGAGATCGTCCAACTCGTGTCGCAGCGCTTTGGCGTGGGGCCACGGGTGCTGCTAACGCTCCTGGAACTGCGGGCCGGATGGGTCACTGAGCCGCAACCCGCCGTAGGGGCGCGGTCACCGCGCCCCTACGGCTACCCGTTGGGCCAGGTTCAGAGTTACCATGAGGGACTGTTCCAGCAACTGAGTTGGGCGGCGGTGCGGCT
>QMOE01000618.1 GCA_003648125.1 Chloroflexota bacterium | reverse complement strand
TTGTCCATATGCCAGGGGTTCTGGCTGGTGTAGGCGTCGAGGGTGGCGCCGAAGCCGTGGAGATAGGCGGTTTTGAGGGTGACGCTGCCGCCGATGCCTGCCGACCAGTTGTCCTTCCTTTTGCCAGGAGTCTCCTCTTTCCAGTCGTAGCGGAAAGTGTTCATTCGCAGCCGGCCGTACCACGCCCCTTTGGTGAAAAGCTCCGTCAGGTTATTTGCCTTTGATGGGAGTGTGCGGTAGAGGAGGGTCCGGTTGGCTTTCAGGATGCGTTTCGGGCTCCCGTCGGCCGAAAGAGCCGTGGCCGTAGCGGCCGTCAGAAGGGAGAGGGTCGAAAAATATGCCAAAAATCGCATAGGGTCTCCTTCAGTAGATGCCGATCATGATCTGGCTCGCTTTGCAAAACGCCGCCACGCTCATACCCTCTTTCAGCGCCAGCCCCTCCAGCGCCGAAGTACCCAGCTGCGCGCACAGGCGCGTGCCCCCTTCGAGGGCGACGATGACGTCGTGGTTGACGCTTCCATGTTCGATGCGCTCCACGATCCCCTCGAAGCGGTTTTCGACGCCGAGCCTAAGCGCGGGATCGGTCGAAAGAAGCAGGGCGTTGGCCTTGAAGAGGGCGTAGACGCGGGAGCCGACGGCGATGTCGAGCTCCTCCAGGGAGTCGTTGGTGATCGTCGCCGTGAGGGGATGGCCTCCCTTGAGGCGGAGGGTGATCTGAGAGTTGACGGCGCCCCGTTCGATGTGGCTGACCTCTCCGGCCAGCTGGTTTCGGGCGCTGATGCGCATCGACATGGAGTTGAGCAGTCGCAAATGTCCATCCTTTTCGTTGACGCGGCGGGAGAGGTTGTGCAAAAACCGTTCGTGCTCCTCTTCGAGGATGCGGAAGGTCTCCACCACCTCCCGGCCGTAACCGGTCAGGCGTGTGCCGCCGCCGCCCTTTCCGCCGGTGACCCGCTCCACCAGGGGCTTTTCGGCCAGGTTGTTCATGGCGTCCACGGCATCCCATGCCGCCTTGTAGCTCATCTTCATCGCTTTGGCCGCCTTGGAGATGGAGCCGGTTTCGTCGATGAGGCGCAGAAGCTCCATCCGGCCGTGTCCCAGAAAGGCGTGCTTCTCCTTTCCCAGCCAGAGGCGGCCCGCCACTTCGTTGCGCATGCTCAGAGCCTCTGCATACCGACCCCGATGTCGGCCGGGGCGGCGAAGTAGTAGGGGGCGGTCGTGATGAGACCGTCCACGCCCGTGGCGGCGTAGTCGGCGACGTTTTCGAGGCGTACACCCCCGGTGGCCAGCAGACGGATGTCGGGGTATCTGTTTTTGAGGGTATTCACCGCTCTTTCAAGATCGGCGGGAGAGAATTTTTCCAGCTGGAAGAGCCGCACCCCCCGTTCGGCGAAAAGAAGTGCGTCCTCGATCGAATCGGTCTCCACGGCCAGCGTCTTTTCAAGCAGCGCCTTTTTGGGAAGTTTTGCGATCTTTTCGAGGAGTTCCTCCTCTTCCAGAAAGACCCGGTGGTTGCCAAAGAGCAGAAAGGTTTCCGAAAGTCCAAGACGGTGGGGATGACCGCCGCCGCTGACGACCGCCTTCATCGCGATCTTCTTGAAACCGGGCGGCGATTTGCGGGTGGTAAAAAGCGGTATACCCCGGGTTTTTTCGACCATGGCGCGGGTGTAGGTGGCGATGCCGCCGGCGTACTCGAGAAGGTTCTGGCACACTTTCCACCCCTGATGGAGCGCTTTGGCCTCTCCCTCGGCCTCCAGGAGAATCGTCTCTTTTTCGACACTTTCACCCGAAGGGACGAAGGCAAGCACGCGCGCGCCCAGCTTTTCGAGGATCCGCGCCGCCTCTTCGGTGGCGGCGGCCACGCAGCCTTCGCGGCAGCGAAAACGCATACGTCCCGTTTGGGAGCCGATCCCCAGTGTTTCGGTGGTCAGGTCGAAGTAGGGGAGATCCTCCTCGATGAAGCGGTCGATCTCCTGGTCGGAAAAAAACATACGACGGATCCTCCTGGCGAGATGACCGTAGTATATCCAAATATATAACGCTTTTTCAAGTCGCCCTTTTGATCGCTTCCGCCGCCGCCTCGGGGGTTTTGACGGCGGCGAAACAGCTGTTTCGGCCGCAGATGAGATAGTCCGGTTCCACGGCGCCTTTGTAGAGAATCCAGGGATAGGGGAGGGCGTCGATGACGGGTTTGGCTTTAGCCAGACGGTTGGGGAGGGATTTGACGACTATATCCTCCTTGAGCCAGCGGATCGCGGCGGTGGCGAAAGTGGGATGGTAGATGGGGTGCCGTGCGATTTTGACGGAGCGGTACTCCAGGCTTTTGAAGGCGATTTCCGCATACCGCTCGTCGATCAGCGAACCGAGGGTCAGCAGGACGTCGGTCATCACGGCGGCGCTGGAGGGGTAGCTGGTGTCGGCGATGTCCGCTTCCGTCTCGAACTCTCCCCGGCTGAAATACCATTTGCCATTTTCATGGAAGCGATCGACGGCTTCTTCCGCCATACGCTGCGCTTCGACGAGCCACATTTCGTCCAGTGTGGTCCGGTAGGCCTGCAGCAGCGCGTCGCATAGATAGGCGTAATCCTCCAGAAAAGCTTCGATCGTGGGTTCTTTGCCCGCCAAAGCACTGTGAAAAAGTGTCGT
>QMOE01000617.1 GCA_003648125.1 Chloroflexota bacterium | reverse complement strand
ATCGTGCGCATCGAACGCGGTTTTGAGTGGCAAGAGTTGCGCCGCCGTAAACAGCAGGCGGAGGATGAACTGCGCCTCCTGGCGCGTGAGGTAGGCCACGACATCGGTGGCACAACTTACTTTGTGCTCACTCAGCGAGTACAAGCGTTGTCCAAACTGGTGGAAGGAGACTCGGAGGGTGAGCGCTCTATCGAGGTCATCCGGCAGATTCTGGCCCGCATCAAGCGGTTGGCCGATGACCTGGGTCACGTGGCCGTGGCCCTGGATAGCGGAGAGGCCTGGCGCTGGGAGACGCTTGACCTCCATCGCTTGCTGGAGCGGCTAGTGCAGGAATTCAGTTACGGCCACCCTGACGTGACCGTCGTGCGGGAGTGGGGCGCGGACATCCCACCGATATACGGCAGCCGCGCCCAGTTGGAACGGACTTTCCATAACCTGCTTACCAACGCCGGGCGGGCCATGTCTGATGGCGGGACACTCGTACTGCGCACGCGGCATGAGGTCCCACTCCCCTCCCAGGGGGGAGATGGAGGGGGATGGGTCGCCGTGGATGTTAAAGACACAGGCATCGGAATTCCCCCAGAGATGCAGGAAAGAATCTTTCGCATCGGATTTTCAGATTGGAGAAACGGGAAAAAGGGGAGCGGACTGGGGCTTTACGTCGCCCGCAGGAACATTGAGAACCACGGTGGTCGCATCGAGGTGACCAGCGCCGTAGGCGAAGGAACTAGGATCACCGTCCGGTTGCCGGTGCAGTCCGAGATCGCTTCTCCTGGCACTACAGTTTAGGCCGCCCGGCCTACATAAAACTTTAGGAGGAAAGTACAATGTCAGCAACGATACTGGTGATGGACGATGATCTACTCGCGCTCGAAAGCCTGGAGAGCTATCTGAAACAGGCTGGCTATACCATCGTGACGGCCAGCGGTGCTCGCGAGGCGCTTGAGCGGGCGCAGGAGACGCCTTGCGACATCGCTCTGCTGGACATGAAGGTGCCCGAGATGGATGGGTTCCAGGTGGCTGCGATGCTGCGCCAGTGGCAGCCCGATTTGAAGGTAATCATATTCACTGGATACGCTTCGTTGGAGAGCGAGGCGCGCGCTGCGCAGTTGGACTTTTACGAGTACCTGCCCAAGTCGAACTGGTACGACCTGCTGCTGCCGACCGTCGAGCGCGTCCTGGCAGAGCCGGAGCGCCGACTGCCTAAACAGCGTCCGGCTGATTTGGAGAAGGCGGCCGCCCAGTACGTCGAGGAGGGCAAAGGGGAACTGGCGGCTATGGCGCTCGAGCAGGCAGCCCGTATCGCCGAGTTCACCCGCGAGTGGGAAAACGCAGTCCGACTATATGGCCAGGCCTTTGAGCACATGCAGCGCGCTCGCGGCCTCTCCGTTGAAACGCAGCGGCTGCGCGAACTAGCAGAGTGCGCACAACGCATCGCAGCCGAGGCATCCGCCGACTCAAAGTAACGTCGCCGGGTAAAGGGTAGGTTGGGAATCGATAGACTGGTAAATTGGTAGTATTTTCTCAATAACGTGGGGCAATGTAGACGAGGTTTCTATACCTCGCAGGGCCGGCGCGATATGGAAATCGCGGCTACGACCCAAGTGCCCCGAAATATCGAGATAATACAATTGGTAGATTGAGACGGACTCACCGATGTACCAATCTACCAACGTACCAGCTTTTAAGGAGGAGATAGCTATGGATATCCACCTGTACTTGTCCATGATGCCCGAAGCACTGATTGCCTCCATGTTGACGCCTGAAGAGTTTGGCGTCTATTATTCGGTTGGAAGCACAAAGAAAACACGTGGGCAAGCTATCTTTTTTGAAATCAGTCCAGACTTTGAACATAGCTTCTTCCGCATCAAAGAGGGTATCCGGCGTTGCGTTCTCCACGAGGATGGAAGCCCGAAACGCTCAATCTACATCTCTGTCTATCGCGTGCTGGAGCATATCCCTCTAGACGTCATTCAGAGGCTGTATCTCGTGACACAGGATGGACGGGTGCTGGGCCTGGAATCGAGCCAAGAGTTCCCCCAAGACACGGTCGGGTCACATCTATATCAGGAGATTGCACCTGTGCATCCTCTGATAGTCAGCACCCAAGGCCCCCGCGAGTTCTATGAGCTCATTGTCAAGAGTCCGACCAGCCTTCTCTCTCTGCCGGCTATCTGTTTCGTAGAGCTACGGTTGGATGAATTGGCCGATGACCCTGAACGCGGCGCTGTGCGTGACCTGCCCTATTCCAACGTCGGTCATCTACGCCAATGTCTGGTGGATCTAAAGACCAAGACCGTGCATGCCAAGATGGTCAACCGTATCCAGCCGGCATCGTTCCCATATCGCACGATCAAAAACGGAATCTTTGTGGGGAATGAAAAAGGACTCGCATATTTCCCTCTGCCTTCGCAGGAGGAACTACGCGCCAAACATTATCGTTGGTGGCGCTCTGCCAACATCTGACCCTAGAGTGTTGCTCCCGGCCGCCACACGAAACACGAATTCACTGCCGGGCACTTTTTCAAAGAGGCCAAAATCAGTTACACAGAGAGCGCAGAGAAGGCACAGAGATACTCTGAGATGTTGAAAATTGGATAATTTGACAAAAGAGCCGCCTCGTACTGGCAGATTTCTTCAAAGAATT
>QMOE01000616.1 GCA_003648125.1 Chloroflexota bacterium | reverse complement strand
GGGAGCGGGTCTCGCCCAAGCCGCTTGGTCTCGATATGCGCCCTTTGGGCGCTACTCGACCAGCGCTTTCTGCTCGTTCAAACGTCAGGTTGATGCGCATGGGTTTCTTACCCGCCAATTGGTGGCAGCAAGTCGAGAACTTGCTCTCTGAACAGAAAGGCAGGTTTGGAAACCTGCCCTACAGTCAGCGCGATTTCCAATCGCAGCTACAGCGTGTAAACGCCACGGAATATTGAAAAGATACTTGAATTACTTGATTAGACAGAACCAACGGGGCGTGTTAACATCCGTATATGAAGCAGTGGAACGCAAAGCACTGAATTAACCAAACGCGCCGCAAGGCCGGGCGGTGTCTTTATCAATTACAAGAGAACATCTTTGGAGCAAACTGATATGACTGAAAAACTACGCATCGTCCCCCTGGGCGGCCTGGGGGAAGTCGGCAAGAACATGATGAGCATCGAGTATGGCCGCGACATCATCGTCGTGGACGCCGGGATAATGTTTCCCGAATCGGACATGCTGGGGATTGACTATATCATCCCCGACTGGAATTACCTGCGCGACAAGCAAGACCGCGTGCGCGCGATCATCATCACCCACGGCCACGAGGATCACATCGGCGCACTATCTCACTTTTTGGAAGAGTTCGACGTGCCGGTCTATGCCACGCGGTTGACCCAGGGGTTGATCGAGGTCAAGCTAAGGCGGAGAGGCATGTCGGTGCCAATGACGCCGCACACCTATGCCCCCGGCGATGTCATCAACATCGGCCCTTTTACCATCGAGCCTTACCACGTCTGCCATTCCATCCCCGATGGGGTGGGGCTGGGGATAACGACGCCGGCAGGGCTGATCGTACATAGCGGCGATTTCAAGTTCGACCACACACCGGTGGACGGGTGGCCCACCGACTATGCCAAGCTGGCCGAGTTCGGCGGGCGCGGCGTACTGGCACTGCTCTCCGATAGCACCAACGCCGACCATCCTGGTAACACCCCGTCGGAAGCGGTGCTGAAGGACGCATTCCACCAGGTGATGCGGGAAGCTCCGGGGCGGGTGATCGTGGCGACCTTTGCCTCGCTCATCTCGCGCATCCAACAGGTGGTGGACGTAGCGGCCGAACGCGGCAGAAAGATCGCCATTGCCGGCAGGAGCATGGCCGATAACACCAAAATGGCCCGCAAGTTGGGCTACCTTGACATCCCCGACGGCGTGCTGGTGACCCTGAACGAGATCAAGAAATTGCCGGCCCGCGAGGTGGTCATCATGGCGACCGGCACACAGGGCGAACCGACGGCAGTACTGAGTCGTCTGGCGGTCGGACGGCACCGCTCACTGCACATTCGAGAGGGAGATACGGTAGTGTTCTCCTCGCACACCATCCCCGGCAACGAGGAGTTGATCCACCGCGTCGTCAACCGTCTCTTCCAAAGAGGAGCGGACGTCTACTACGACCCCCTCTCGCCGGTGCATGTCTCGGGCCACGCCAGCCAGGAAGAGCAAAAACTTTTGATCAACATCCTCCGCCCGCGCTTTTTCGTCCCCATCCACGGCGAGTTGCGCCACCTCAAGCAGCACGGCAAACTCGCGCACCAGTTGGGCATCCCGGACGAGAATATCGCCGTGGTCGAAAACGGTTACACGTTGACTTTTGATGATGGACAATTAGAGATCGGGGAACGAGTGCCGGGGGGCTACATCTTTGTGGATGGGACACTGGTGGGCGAAATCGGCCCGACGGTGATGCGCGAGCGAGATGAACTGGGGCAAAATGGTTTTATGACCGCTATCGTGCCCTATGAGCGTCAAACCGGCCGGCCTGTGGGCCAGCCACGCATCGTCACTCGCGGCTTTATCTTTGCCCCAGAGACGGAGGAGTTGTTATCGCGGGCGCAGGACGTCATCCGCTCGGCAGCATCAGTCAAGCCGGGGACAGCGCCGGGCGAGGTCGAGGAAACAGTGGAACAGGCACTTTCCCGCTTTCTCCTCCGGGAGACCCGGCGCAGCCCTGTCGTGACGGCGGCGGTGATAGAGATTTGAGATCAGGGGGATTTTCGGCGCGTTTTCAAATCTCTCTTGAAACAGCAAGTCGTAGCCGCGATTTCGCAATCGCGGAAGACGTTTTACTACTTTGACAATGTCACATTTGTCATTGCGAGCACAGCGAAGCAATCTCCTCACTGCAAGGATGAGATTGCTTCGTCACTTTATTCCTCGCAATGACAGGCTTGATTCTGCGCTTACTCCATCCGCCGCGCGGCAGACATATATCTCGGGCCGGCGGCCGAAAGCCACCTCGTAGACCGCCGCAACGTGCGCCTGAAAATCAGGTACGCCATCCGCAGCGACGAGCGCGACAATGCAGCCGCCGAACCCCGCGCCGGTGAGCCGCGCGCCGTAGCAGCCATCTACCTCCCAGGCTGCCTCGGCCAGCACGTCCAACTCTGGCGCGCTCACCTCGTAATCGTCGCGCAGGCTGACGTGGCAATCGTTCATCAGCCGGCCCACTGTTGCCACGTCCCCCTCCCGCAACGCCTGCGCCGCTCGTAACACCCGCGCGTTGTCGCTGACGACGTGGCGGGCGCGCCGGTACACCACCTCCGGCAAGCGGGCGCGCAATTGCTCCAAATCGGCCTGACTGACGTC
>QMOE01000057.1 GCA_003648125.1 Chloroflexota bacterium | reverse complement strand
TCCTTCCCCAGTTAGGCGTTGAGCGAGAGCGCTGGTTGAGTAGGAGCAAAGCGACGTATCGAAACCAAGCGGCTTATCCAGAGTGCTTTTGTGGGCAAAAACGCTTGGTTTCGATACACTTCTTCGCTGGCGCTACCAAGTTACTCAACCAGCGCTTGCTCCGTAACTGCCAAAGGATTTCCGCCGTGATGTACTAGAACAAAGACCAGGCGATGGGGTAGCCCCATAGCAGAGTGATGACGGCACCGGCGACGAGAAACGGGCCGTAGGGGATATGGTCGCGCAGGGTGCGCACGCGGGTGACGAGCAGGAGCAAGCTGACGCCCGCCCCGATGAGCATAGTCAGCACCAGGGCCTCGATGACCAGCGGAAATCCGACGATCAGCCCGACGAACGTCGCCAGGGTGACATCTCCCCCGCCCAGCGCCCCGTTGCCAAAGACCGAGTTCCCCACCAACGCGGCGACGAAGAAGAAGGCCAAGCCAATTGCGCCCCCCAGCAGGGCATAATCCCATCTCATCCCCGGAGTAAAGAAACTGGCGCCCAAGGCCAGGGCTATCGCCGGCAGCATCACCATGTTGAGGATCAAGCGCCGCTCAATGTCGGTGATGAGCACGAGGGCAAAGACGATGCTGTACACGAGGTACAGGACCAGCTTGATTGAGAGGCCGAACGTGATCCAGAGGTAAGCGTAGGCCGCCGCCAGCCCGATCTCGACCAGGGGGTGGCGCAGCCCGATGCGGGCGCTACAAGAGGGGCAACGGGCGCGTCCCACCAGGTAGGCGGGCAGAGAAAGCCACTGCCACCAGGGGCGATTTCGTCCACAGTGGGGGCAGTGGGGGCGGGTGAGTCTCCGTTGGACGGGGAGGTCAGAGCCGAGTTGATTGACCAGTCCTCCGACGAGGAGACCGAAAAGCGCGAATAAGGCGACGACCATCTGTCTGTTCCTACGACCCCACCGTGATCAAATTCTCAAGTCCCTCAAAGGTGGTCGGGCCGATGCCGGGCACGTTCTGAATATCCTCGACGGTCTCGAACGGGCCGCTGGTTTCGCGGTATTCCATGATGCGCTGCGCCGTCGTCGGCCCGATGCGCGGCAGCGACTCTAGTTCAGACGCCATAGCGGTGTTGATATTGACTTTCGCCGCTGCCGCTCCTGCACTGCCCGGCTCGCCGCCGGAAACCAGTGGTGGCGGGTTGGCCTCTCCCCGGCGCGGCACGTAGATCTGCTGTTGATCTCGCAGTTCCAGGGCCAGGTTGATGTGCTCCAGATCGGCATCTGAGGCCGGGCCGCCAGCGGCCTGGATCGCTTCCTGAACAATGCTGCCGGAAGTGAGTTTGTAAACGGCCGGGTCGTGCACCGCGCCGGTGACGTGGACCCGGATAGGGGCCGGAGTGGGCGCGGCGGGCGGCAGCGCGGTTGGGAGAGGAGTGGAGACGACGATGGGCGCGTTGGGCCGGGGGCGTGGGGTAAAGTAACCGACCACACCGCCGACAATGAGACTGAGCACCGAGAAAACAACAATGTACCCCCGACTCTGCACCGCCTTTTGATCCATCGTTCCCCTCCATCAAGGCGCGACGTACTTGTGTCAGGTGCGCCGCACCGGCGCTCACGCTGCCTGCACCACCTCCAGCAACAACCGGACGCTGTTTTCCACGTCTCTCTCGTCCACCATCTCTGATGGCGAGTGGACGTAGCGGCAGGGGATAGAAAGACAGCCCGCGGGCACGCCAGCGCGAACCAGTTGCATCGCCGCTGCATCGGTCGTGCCCCGCTCCAATACCTCTAGTTGATAGGGGATTTTGGCTTTTTTTGCCTGCTGCACCATCAAGTCTCTCACCGCCGGGTGGGCGAGCATCCCCGAATCCTTGACCTTGATCGCCGGTCCCTGGCCCAGTTCCACCGCCATTGGCCGAGATTCTGGTGTGTCGCCGGTCGTGGTCACGTCCACCGCGATTGCCAGGTCGGGGTCAATGCCGTAGGCAGACGTGCGCGCCCCGCGCAGTCCAACCTCTTCTTGCACGGCAAAGACAAAGTAGACGTCGTGGGGCGTGCTCTTCAGCCGCCGCAGTGTCTCAATCAGCACCGCGCAGCCGACACGGTCGTCCATCGCTTTGGATATCAGGCGCGTCCCCTGCACCGCAAAGGGGCGCACGAACATGGCCTGGTCGCCCACGCCGATGGGGCAATCGTCGCGGCTGGTGGCTCCCACGTCCAGGTACAGCTCCTCAAGCTTGGGGGCCTTGTTGGGGTCTTTTCGCTTCCCCTCCAGGCCGATGACGCCCACCGTTCCATTGGCAAAGGCCACCCGTCCTCCCACGCAGTAGAGCGGAAAGACGCCGCCGATGCGCGTCAGGCGGGCAAAGCCCTTTTCATCCACATAACTCACCATCACGCCGATCTCGTCCATGTGGGCGTCCAGCAGGATGCGTTTGCCCTCGCCGTTACCCTGTTTGTGAGCGATCAGGCTGCCCAGCGGATCCACTCGAATTTCGTCGGCCAGAGGCTCGACTTTGGCGCGGATGACTTGCCGAATTTGTTCCTCTGCTCCCGAAGGGCCAAAAGCGCCCGTCAACTTGCTTATCAGGTCTCTCATCGATCCCCCCTCTCTATTTCAATGTGCGTCGCGTCAGGCGCGACAGGGACTCGCGCATCAACTCGACCGTGTGATTAAAATCGTTCAGGCTCATGAGCGCCACCGGGCTGTGGATGTAGCGGCAGGGCACGGCTACCGTCGCCGATGGCACTCCCGCGCGGGCCAGGTGGATGGCTCCTGCGTCGGTGCCGCCGATGCCCGGCTGTTTGAATTGGTACGGGATGCCAAGTTCTTGAGCCGTGTCGGTCAACAGTTGCAGCAGCCGCCGATCAGCGATGAAGGAATGATCCATCACTGTGATCGCCGGCCCTTGCCCCAGTGCGGTCGTGGGACTGGATTCTTTCTCCTTGGGTATGTCGTCGGCGATGGTGCCCTCTAGCGCAAAAGCGCAGTCCGGCTCAATGGTGTAGGCCGCCACCCGCGCCCCGCGCAGCCCGACTTCCTCCTGCACGGTAAAGGCCGCGTGCAGATCAAAGCGGAAGCGCTCGCCGCGCAGCAGTTCCACCAGCACCGCACAACCGGCCCGGTCGTCGAACGCTTTGCCGCTGACGGTGGGGCCTAGATCACGGAACCGGGTGGCAAAGGCGATGTACGTGCCGGGCGGGGCCAGTTTCTTGGCCTCGTCCTTACTCTTGGCCCCCACGTCCACGACCAGGTTTTCGATCTTGGGGGCTTTGTCTCTCTCGTCCGGCTCAAGCAGGTGGATCGGCTTGATGCCGATGACACCTGGGATGCGTTCAGGGCCGACGAGGAGGAGAGCGCCGGGCAGCAGGCGCGGGTCAATGCCGCCGACGGTGCGCACTTGCAGGAACCCGTCGCCGTTGTACCCCACGACCATCAAGCCGACCTCGTCCATGTGGGCGGCCAGCATCACGCGCAGCCGGTTGCGCCCCGTCCCACGCTTGAAGGCCAGGACGTTGCCCATGGTATCTACTTTGAAATCGTCCACGTGCTCGCGCACCGCGTCGAGTACGATGGCCCGCACGTCCCCCTCGTCCCCGGAGACGCCGATTGCATTTGCAAGTTCTTCTAGTATCATCAATCCCCCTGTTCCGTTTTCTCTTCGTACCGCGCCCGCTTTTCCGCCAGGGCGTGCGCAGTCGGCGTTTGTTCGTACTCCCATTCTATCTCTGATGATGTCAGAAGGGGAGAGATAAAATTCGTCATAGAAAGTGCCATCAATGTGATTACTCGCTGCCTCTCTTGTAGGGCTGAACGGTCTGCAACCCTGGTACGAACTGGTAATGCTTTTGGTTGAATGTGCATAGTGGTATGTCGAGCGCCACTGCCGTCTGACCAATCAGTACGTCTAGCAAACCAGCGTTATGGCTGAGACGATACTGTGCGAAAACTCCGAGTGCCCTATCACAATCATCAGGTGAAGGCCAGATCATCCCGTAAGTCGCTAACTCGCGTTGCAATTTCTCTTGTTCTATCTTGTTTCTGCAACCTTGAATCAGCTCCATCACCACATATCCGGGAAGGATTATCTCTTCATCGTCTTCAAAGGTGTTGAGCCACTCAACTGCCGGTGGATAACTGGCGCAACAAATCTATCATCATGTCGCTATCCAACAAAATCATAGCTGATGTCTCCACGCTTCTGTGCTTGTTCCCTCAACCGCCGGGCGTAGGCAGAACTATCTCGAATATCATTACGATCCTTCCACAAGCCAATCAGCCCCGATTGTCGTAATTGTTGTACTGTCAAGCGAGAACGTGGAACGACTCTCGTGGGTTCGAGTAGCAAAATGACCTGGACGGTTTGCCCCTTTCTGTAAGGCAAATTTGTGATTGTCACTTTGCCATCTTCTGCAATGACTTGCTGGACTCGAATAGCTTCCATTAGCTTCCTTCCTACACCCAATCTCACTTCCTCAGCCCATCGTTTCGACGGATATTATACTCGATCGAACCTGGTATGCCCATTTTCACTGATAACTCATCCTCGTTTCGCGTTGGCCGTCGTGCAGGAATCCCATACAACATACCTTTACCGGGCTATTTTCTCCAGGAAATCCGCTTCCAGCCCGGCGACGAACGCCGCCAGCAGCCGCCCGGTGCGCTCGATATCCTGCACGTCCAACGTCTCCACCGGCTGGTGCATGTAGCGAATTGGGAGGGAAACGAGAGATGTGGGCACCCCTTCGCGGGTGACCTGAATGGCCCAGGCGTCGGTGCCACTGCGGCCGGGGGTAGGCTCGATGTGATATGGAATCTCGTGAGCCTCGGCGGTCTCCTTCAGCCGCGCCAAGAGTCCCGGGTGAAAGTTCGGCCCGATCCCAATGGAAGGCCCCTTGCTCAGGGGAAGGGTATCTATTTCTGGGACGCCCGGTTGCCTGCCAAAGCCCACATCCAGGGCCACGGCTAAATCCGGCGCTACTCCGTAAGCGGAGGTGGTGGCTCCCTTCAGCCCCGTCTCCTCCTGCGCCGTCGCCACGGCAAGGACGTCCCACGTGTGGCGCATACCGGCGAGTTGTTCCAGCGCAAGCGTCACGATGGCCACACAGGCCCGGTCATCCATCGCCTTGCCCGCCACGCGATGGTTTTGCAGTTCCACCATCTCGCGCTGGATAGAGATCAGGTCGCCGATGGAGACTAACTGCTCGACCTCTTGGGCCGGCAGGCCCACGTCCACAAAGAGTTTGTCCCAGGGGACAACTTTCTTGCGCTCCTCCTCTGGCAGGACGTGGGGCGGGCGGGTGGCGACGATGCCGGGCAAATCGCGCTTGCCGTGGACGGTCACTTCGAGGCCCAGCAGCACCCGCCGGTCAGTCCCGCCGACTCGGGTGATGCGCAAAAAGCCTTTCTCGATGCCGGACACCATCAGCCCGATCTCATCCAGGTGAGCCGCCAGCATCAACTTGGGACGCGGCTCGCCCCCGTCCCCGCGCTTGAGGGCGATCAGACTGCCTATTTTGTCCTCGCGCATCTCGTCCACGAAAGGCTGCCAGGTCTGGCGCACGAGTTCGCGGGCCGATTTTTCAAAACCAGAGATGCCACCGGCTTCCGAAAGTTGTTTTAGTAGAGAAATAGTTTCCACGTGATGCTCCTTGTGTGATAAAAGTCATCGTTAAGGCCCCGCCGCCGTAGTGGTGATAGGGGTAGCCGTAGGCGGGATCGTAGTAGGCGTTGCGGTAGGCGTGTATGTAGCGGTGGGTGTGATAGGCGTATATGTAGCAGTAGGCGGGATCAGCGTGTCGGTCGGCGTCAGCGTAGGCGTTGATGTATCGGTTGGAGTAGGCGTCCAAGTTGACGTCGAGGTTGGGGTGGCGGTGTCGGTGAGGGTCGGCGTGAGAGTGGACGTGTTGGTGGGGGTGAGCGTGGGCGTGGCAGTGAGCGTTGGAGTATCTGTGGGGGTGACCTGCGGCGTTGGTGTGCGTGTGGGCGGGAACCATTGAGTGGGAACCGGCGGGAGCGTCTCCGTTGGCTCGGCCGTCTCTGGGACGAGCGTAGCCGTGGGTGATGCGGTCAGCGTCGCGGTCGGTGCCGATTCCCTGGCTTTGGGCTTTAACGCCAGCATCGAGGCACCGATGCAGTAGCATGGCAGGGTCATAAGGATAATGCTGGCCAGCACCCAATGGATAGGGTGCCACTCGCTCGTATTGCGCATTGGGTAACTCCGTGGTGCAGACGGTAATATGATAACATCTTTGACGGTGCTTGTCAATCGGCCTCTGTGCGAGTACAATAGCACGTATGAAACTGGGTCTTTCGCACGTTCTACTGGTCACCATCGTCGTCGTTTACGTGGCGATTGGCGCCCTCTATGCCGGCTTCACACCCCCCTGGCAGGTTCCCGACGAACCGGCCCATTACAACTATATCCGCGCGCTGGCCGAGGGGAAGGGATTCCCGGTCATCGAGCCGGGCGATTACGACCCTGAATACCTGGAACAACTCAAAGCAGAGCACTTTCCGCCGCAGCTCTCCGTCGCCCCGGTAGAGTACGAGGATCACCAGCCGCCGCTCTACTATCTGCTGGCGGTCCCGCTCTACTTGCTCTTTGACGGCGCACTGCTGCCGCTGCGCTTGCTCTCTGTGCTGATCGGGGCCGGGCTGCTGGCGGTCGTTTTTGGAGTGGTGCGGGCGATCTTTCCAACGCGGCCCGAACTGGCGCTGATAGCTGCGGCTTTCGTCGCCTTTATCCCCCAGCACGTGGCGATGACCGCCGGGGTGGAGAATGACGCGCTGGCGGAACTGGTGATGGGTGGCGCACTGTGGGCATTGGCGATCTACGTCGGCGGGGGCTGCAAGCGTCCCTGGCCGATTGGGCTGCTGCTGGCGGCAGCGTTGCTGACCAAACTGACCGTTTACGCTGCCCTGGGGGTAGCCGCGCTCGCGCTGCTGCTCCGCTGGCGGCAAGAGCGCCGGACGTACAAGTGGATGCTGGGACAACTGGCCTGGATGTTCCTCCCGGCCCTGTTACTTGCTGCCCCCTGGTTCATCCGCAACGGCCTCACCTACGGCTGGCTCGACCTGACGGGTGGTGCGCACCACAACGCGGTTGTCGCGGGGCAGATGCGCTCAGGCGAGTACCTGGCGCTCCACGGCTGGGGCGGGCTGTTGAGCCGCATGGCCCGCTGGACTTTTCAGAGCTTTTGGGGCCAGTTTGGCTGGATGGGCGTGGTGCTCCCGACGCGCATCTACCAGGCGCTGGCGTTGCTCTCTGTTCTTTTGCTCGCTGGCTTTTTATGGTGGCTGTTCGAGAAGCGCCGCCCCCGGCTGACCGCGACCCAACGCACCGCTTTGCTTTTGCTTCTGGCCGCTTTTCTCCTTGTCCTGCTCGAATACCTGGGCTATAACCTGACCTTTTTGCAGCACCAGGGCCGCTACCTCTTCCCGGCCCTCATCCCTATTGGGACAGCGGTTGCATTAGGAATAAGCAAGTGGGCAGACTGCTTGCCCCGGCAAATGCGCCCATGGGCCGTGGGCCTCTTTTTTGCTGGACTGGCAGCGTTCGACGTTTACTGTCTTTTCAGATTTATCATCCCAGCTTTGACGAGGTGAGCAATGGACGAACTGATACCCGGATTGACGGGTGAAATCGAAAAAGTCGTGACCGAGGATGACACTGCTGCCCGTTGGGGCAGTGGATTGGTGCCCGTTTTCGGCACGCCCGCGCTGGTGGGACTGATGGAGGGGGCGGCGGTACAGGCGTTGAAAGGGCCCCTGCCGCCGGGCCAGACCTCTGTGGGCGGGCGGATTGACGTCCGCCACCTGGCCGCCACGCCGGTGGGCATGCGCGTCCGCGCCCGCGCCGAACTGCTAAAGGTGGAGGGACGCCGGTTAGAGTTCCACGTCGAGGCGTGGGATGAGGTGGAGCGGATAGGGGAAGCGGCTCACGAGCGGTTCGTCATTGACGAGGAGCGATTCATCGCCAGAGCCAGGGCTAAAGCCGCGTAGGTTTCCAGTACCGCTCCGCCGGCCTGCCGGCGCCGGTTTGCTCCGCAAAAGCCCGTACCGCCGTTGCCATCTCGGCCGCGTCGGCCCAGAAGGAACTGATCTGCGAACGGTAACAGGCGATGGCAGCGACCCTGGCATCTACCGCTTCCTCGGAGAGCGGCACCAACTCGGCTTGCCACCGTCCCTCTCCTGGCGTGGTCGGCTTTGCCTGCTGATTCCCCGCATAGGGGAAATCATCGTAGCAGGCGGGTGTATGCCCGGAGGCCAGCGCCGCCCGGTGCACGATCTGATGATCCACGTGGTGGCCGACCCCCAACGGGGCGTAGATTGTGCCCCCGTGTTGCAATGGTAACGCCGCTATCCGGGCCGCCAACTCTGCGACCAGCCCTTCCTCCAGCGGGTCTATCTCCTCCCATAGCGATTCCAAATTGGGGTAGAGAAAGCCGTCATCGGGGGACTGGCGGTAGATGCAATCGGTGTAGGGCCAATGCACTACATCAGCCCCCAGCAAAGCCAGCGCGGCCCGATCTTCCTTCCGTCGCCCGGCTGTCACATCGCCTGGCTGCTCCCAGAGCGCGTGCAGCGCCTGAGCGAATGAGGAGAGCGGTGTGTCTGGGGGCGGCGTCCCGGCAAAGACCGTCAGCACCAGCACGCGCTCGTCGGCCTGCGCCTGCTGCCAGATGCGCCCCCCACACGAGAGAACAACGTCGTCCAAGTGGGGGGAGAGATAGATGTGAGGGTACGGTTTCATGGAGATGGTCACTCCGGCGCGGCTATCCGCTCTTTACCCGTGTAGACGCGGAAAGTGCGCCGCCGCGTGTAGCCGATCAATGTGATATCCCACTCTTGCGCCAATTGAACCGAAAGCGAGGTCGGTGAGGTGTGGGAGATGACGACAGGGATTCCCATCCGCGCCATTTTGTTCACCATCTCGGAACTGACACGTCCGCTGGTGAGCAGAACGCTGCCCGGCATAGCGAGTCCCCGCCGCAGACAGATGCCGGCGATTTTATCGAGCGCGTTGTGGCGGCCAATATCTTCCGCCGTACAGAATATCTGCTCTCCTGCGGCCAGTGCTGCACCGTGAATACCTCCCGCCCGGCGGTAGATGGCTGTCGCTTGCGCGAATTCTTGTATCAACTGCGTCACCTGCTGCGGCGTGACG
>QMOE01000615.1 GCA_003648125.1 Chloroflexota bacterium | reverse complement strand
TACGGGGGCAAACCAAGATTTTATCGTCTCAAGCAAAGACATAGACATCCTCCCACACTATCACTCGTTAAAAAATCAAGTCGCGCTCGAAGCGTGACCCACAATTCCAATTGAAGTAACTGCTCAGGCATATCCAGGAAGCGGCCGACTCGCTCTCAGAATGACCTCGCTAGTGTCATTGCGAGCGTAGCGAAGCAATCTCCCGCTTTCAAATGCAAGCAGCGTGGGGATTGCTTCGTCGCTGCCGCTCCTCGCAATGACAAGCCAAGCAGTTACCAATTGAATACCAGTATAGCCTAACTTGAGGCAGAGGTCAATTGCCGCTGACGGACGAATGTTTGTCATTTTCTGTTTCTGTGCTATCATACCGTTCGCAGCAATTCCCGTTATGGGTGAAAAGTCAAGTCGTAGCCGCGATTTCGCAATCGCGCAGGGTGCTTTACGTGGGAAAATAGACGCGATTTGGAAATCGCGGCTACAAAACGGGAATTGCTGTACCGTTCGTTGCCTGGTAGATAAAAATGGCCCAAGAACCCGAAATCTCGCTCCCCACCGAAGAACCGCGCTACTGTCCTGCCTGCGGCACGCGCGTGGCCGCCCAAGCCACGACATGCCTGATGTGCGGGGCCTCGCTCGTGGAGACAGAATCCACTGCGGGAGAAGAAAAAGCGCAACGCAAGTTACCCGCCTGGGTCAGAGCAATCATCGTCGTCGGGATGGCGCTGCTCATCCTGGCGGCGGTCGGCTTTGGGGTTTACACGCTGATGACCGCCGAGCCGGCAAACCCAACCCCTACAGCCACCCCCACTCGTCCACCCACCGTCACGCCAACGCCAACACCCACTCAGACGCCTACCCCTCTCCCATCACCCACCCCCATCCCGCCGATTGTCCACCAGGTGCAGAGCGGAGAGACGCTCATCACCATCGCCGAAATGCACAATACCACAATTGAAGATATCGTGGCTCTGAATCCAGGGGTGGATTCAGAGTTGTTACAAGTGGGGCAGGTCTTGCTCATTCCGGTCGGAACGCCCACCCCTGCGCCCACTGCCACACTCGATCCAAACATCCCCACGCCAACACCGGGGGAATTTATCATTCATATCGTCGAGCCGGGAGAGACGCTCATCACCATCGCCGAGCAGTACGGTGTCTCCGTCCCGCTTCTCCGCGAGATCAATGATATACCCATCGGCGACGACACTATCTTTGTCAACCAATCCATCATTGTGCCGCTGGGCACGCCGGAGCCGACACTTGTACCGACTGTAGACCCTAACGCTACCCCCACCCCGGTTCCACCATACCCGGCGCCCTCGCTACTCAGTCCACCCGATGGCGCTATATTCGTAGGGGATGACGCATCCATCACTCTGCAATGGGCCTCAGTGAGCATATTGAACGCCAACGAATGGTACCAAGTAGCCCTCTTCCACTCTCCCAGCAACATCCCAGTGGAGAAAATTTACACTCGCACCACTGCCTGGCGCGTACCTCTCGATCTGATCACGGTCGCAGGCACCGGCGAGTTTCGCTGGCAAGTACAGGTCGTGCGCGAGAGCCTGAATCAAAATGACCGGTTGATTTATATAAAGACCAGCGATCTCAGCCAAGAACGAGTTTTTACCTGGTTGCAAGTCACCCCCACACCTTCACTGACACCCACTAACACCGCCACGCCTACTGATACGTCCACACCTACGCTCACCGCCACCTCTACTCTGACTACCACTCTCACTGCCACCTCTACCTCCATTCCCCCCAGCGCCACTTTTACCCCCGAGGCCAGCCTTTCCCCTACACCAACTCCCTAAAGCCTGTAGGGCGGCAGGTTGAAAACCTGCCCTACTCTGCTGAACAAAAAAACGCCGCTCTCGCAAGAGCGGCGTTGGTTCATCGTAAAAACCAGGTCTTTCAAACACCTGGTTTCTCCCTCATTGCCAGGGATTAATCTCTCCCCGCAGGAAAGCGTTCATGTCGGCGGCGGCCCGCTTGCCGGCCCCCATCGCGCTGATGACTGTCGCCGCGCCAGTGACCACGTCGCCGCCGGCCCACACTCGCGCCTTTGTCGAGCGGCCCGTCTCCTGATCAGCGATCACCGTGCCCCGCTTGGACCGCTCCAACCCGCCAGCGTCGTTAAAGACCAGCGGATTGGGACTGGTGCCCAGCGCCACGATCACCATATCCACATCCATATCGAACTCGGACCCTTCGATTGGAATGGGTCGCCGCCGTCCGCTGTCGTCCGGCTCGCCCAATTCCATGCGGATGCAGCGCATACCGCGCACGTTGCCGTTTTCGTCGCCGTAAATCTCGACCGGATTGGTCAAAAAGTCAAAGATGACCCCCTCTTCCTGGGCGTGATGCACCTCTTCGGCCCGAGCAGGCACCTCTACCGGCGAGCGGCGGTAGACGATGTGCACCTCGCCGCCCTCACCGCCAGCTTGCGCGCGCAGTTTCTGCAGACGCAGACTGCAACGGGCAGAGTCCATCGCCACGTTCCCCGCGCCGATCACTGCCACCTTCTTACCTACTTTGACCGGCGTATCGTACTTTGGGAAGAGATAGCCCTTCATCAGATTGACGCGGGTGAGGAACTCGTTAGCCGAGAGAACGCCGTTGTAGTTGACGCCCTGAACGCGTAGGAAGGAGG
>QMOE01000614.1 GCA_003648125.1 Chloroflexota bacterium | reverse complement strand
CGATGCTACAGTGGGAAAAAGCACTTGGCAAATGTGCCATTGTCAAGTCAAGCACACTTGACAAAAGGCCCAATTTTTGCTACACTGTTGCCCAGGTTGTACGGGTTCTGACGAGTTGCTGTCTATCACCCCCACAGGGCTGTTCAGTTCTCAGTTGATAGGTTGAATTGGGCAAGTCGCACCGCCGTAAAACAGGCGGTGCTGGGTCAGGAAACAATCCAGCACCGGCTCTTCCAGGCCGGTGCGGCTCTACACGGCGAGAACTGAACAACCCTATGTACGAGGTAGACCAAAGCAACAAGATCGAGTGCAGCGGGGATACCGCCCTGGCGTTGAGCAATGACAAGGATTACACGATTCGCATCCCCGCCAGGGAGAAGCGGGCGGTCATGGCCTACCTGACCCGCCGGCGCCGAGGGAGCCGCAAGTTCAACCATTTGCGCCTCTTCGCCGTGGCGCTGTACTACCTGCTCCAGGGATTGCCAGTGGGGGAACAGGTGACCATTGACACGGAGTACACAGGGCACGAACAGGACATCCGGTCTATGCTGCTCAACCTGCTGTGGCGAGACGATCCTGACTTTGATGCCGACAGGATCACATTCTGGTACGTGGGGAAGAAATCGCCAGCCCACAAAATGGCGCTGGCCGTGTATCGCAGAAAGGCCAAGGCCGATAGAACGTTAAAGGCCGATGACCTGCTGAGACAGATCACCGGCCCATGAGACCTGCGGGGGACCCCTTTGGGTGTTGGGGCCTGCTGCCGCCGAGCATACCGTCCGGTCAAGGATAGGAGCGCGTCCGGCCACCCGCTGGAAATAGTATACCATAAACGGGATGGGCTGTCAACAAAGCGAAGCGAATTGCGAGGGACAGGGATGATCAAGGCGACCAAATCTGGAGGAGAGGTAGAGTGAGTCGTATCGGAGTTTTCGTCTGTCATTGCGGCATCAACATCGCCAGCACGGTGGACGTAGAACGGGTAGCCGAGGAGATCGGCCAGCACCCGGATGTGGCCTACGCCACCACGTACAAGTATATGTGTTCCAATCCCGGCCAGCAGTTGGTCAGGAATACTATCGTGGAACACGACCTGGATGGCGTTATCGTCGCCGCCTGCTCACCTCTCATGCACGATAAAACTTTCCGCCGGGCGGCGTCGGCAGCGGGATTGAACCCCTACCGCTGCGAGATGGCCAACATCCGCGAGCAGTGCTCCTGGGTACACGAACACGAGCCGGGCCGCGCCACGGAAAAGGCCATCGAGATCGTGCGTACCGTCGTCGAAAAAGTCAGGCGAGACGAGGAACTTGGACCGTTTCATCTGCCGCTGACGAAGCGGGCGCTGGTCATCGGTGGGGGGATTGCCGGGATACAGGCCGCGCTGGACATTGCCAGCGCCAGATTTCCCGTCGTGCTGGTCGAGCGGGAGGCACACCTGGGCGGCAAGATGGCCCACCTCAGCGGCACCTATCTCAATTTCACCGCCGCGCCCGATTTGCTGGAGCGCAAGATTGATCAGGTGCTCAATCACCCGCATATCGAGGTGTTGACCGGGGCGCAGGTGGTGAGGGTTGAGGGGTACGTGGGGAATTTCGAAGTACTCGTAAATTCGGAACTTGGAACTTTGAAGCAGGCCGAATCTACGAACTCCGAATCTACGGATCTACGAACCTATGAAGTAGGCGCGATTGTCGTGGCGACGGGCTGGGACGCTTACCCGCTGGAGCGGTTGCCCGAGTATGGTGGCGCGGAGATCCCGGACGTGGTGGACGGGCTGGCGTTCGAGGAGATGCTGCGAGACGAGGGAGGTATCCGGCGGCCCTCCGACGGCCGGACACCCCGCGAGGTAGTGTTCGTCCAGTGCGCCGGATCCCGTGACCCAGAGCGGGGCGTGCCCTATTGCTCCAAAGTCTGTTGCATGTACGTCGCCAAGCAGGCCATGATGTTCAGGGAGCGCGTGCCGGAGGGACAGGCTTACGTTTTTTACATTGACATCCGTTCCGCGGGCAAGGGGTACGACGAGTACGTTCAGCGGGCGATGGAGCAGTTTGACATCCTGTACCTGCGGGGCAAGGTGAGCAAGATTTTCGCCCGTGATGGAAAGACAATCGTCTGGGGGGCCGACACGTTGAGCGGTCAGCCGGTGGAGGTGGCGGCCGACCTGGTGGTGCTGGCGACGCCGATGATACCTAGCCGCCAGGCACTCGAGTTGGCGCAGACATTGCGGGCCGGCGTGAACCAGGATGGCTTCTTCAGCGAGGCGCACCCCAAGTTGCGCCCCGTCGAGAGCCTGACGGCGGGGGTGTTCCTGGCCGGGGCGGCCCAGGGGCCCAAGGACATCCCGGAGACAGTGTCGCAGGCCTCGGGCGCGGCGGCCAAAGTGCTCAAGATGTTCTCACAGGACGAGATGACCCAGGAGCCAATGGTGGCTTATGTCGTCGAGCAGTTGTGCTCTGGGTGCGGCGTGTGCGTGGAGGCGTGCCCTTACGAGGCGCGGCAGGTTGACCCTATCTGGGGTGTCGCTATGGTCAACGCGGCGCTGTGCCAGAACTGCGGAGCCTGTGTCGTGGCTTGTCCCAACAAGGCCAGCCGAATACACAATTGGACGCCGGAGCAGATTCTGGCGATGGCGGATGTGGTGAGTTGGTAGGTT
>QMOE01000613.1 GCA_003648125.1 Chloroflexota bacterium | reverse complement strand
TTCGACATCTGGCGCAGCCAATGATATGTAGATTAGTCCCACAGGTTTCTCCGGCGTGCCGCCGCCCGGCCCGGCGATGCCAGTCACGGACAGGCCAATGTCAGCGCGCAAGGCGCACCTCACACCTCGCGCCATCTCCAGCGCGGCGCGTTCGCTCACCGAGCCATAGCAATGCAGCGTATCGCGTCGAACTTGGAGAACCAGTTCTTTGATCTCGTTGGAATAAGCGACAACAGCGCCCTGGTAATAACCAGAACTGCCAGGAACATTGGTAACGCGGTGGCTGATGAGGCCGCCAGTACAAGATTCAGCCAATGCCTAAGTAAACGCGCGCTGCTTTAGCAATCGGCCAACGACGACCTCAAGAGCAGTATCATCCGGCGATCTCATTTCCCCCTCAACGCAACAGGCCCCGGCTTATCGCCAGGGCTTGGGTATGTCCTGTGCCCCCAAGGAGATTCGAACTCCTGTCGCGGGCTTGAAAGGCCCGTGTCCTAGACCAGACTAGACGATAGGGGCATTGCATGTTTATTCTACCACAAAGCACCACTGCGTCAAGCATTGCTGGCCGAGGCAGTCCACGTTCCCAATCAAAAAGGCCGAGCACGTTACGCTCGGCCCTACTCCTCCAAAACATGTGCTAACGATGTAAACAAGAACATCCCTGCACTATTGAGCCACTGACCCGTGTCCCTGCGCCTCCGCCAGATTATCGTATAGTGTGCGGCTAAATCCCGTCACCTTGATGAATCTATCCAGCAATGCACGCTCCATTTCAGCATCGCGGATGTAGCAGTAGCCGCTGTAGATCAAGACCAAGTCGAGAGTCAGCGCCTTGTCCAGGGTATACATCATGGCCGACTGCGAATCAGAGCTTGATAGCTGTTCTCGGACCAACTCGAACAACTGCCGCCGTGCCAATCCATCCAGCAGGATAACGTCCTCGAATGTCAGATCAACATCCGTCAGTTTTCTTACAAATGCCCGCCGTTCTTTAGCTCGTTCTCCATTGAGCGATCCGTCGAGTAACCCCATCAACCACTCATGGAGCACGCTATACAAACGGGTGACGAAGCGCGCGTTGGACATCAGAGGCTGTATATCTCTGAGTTGAGCCAGTTGCTCTCCGAGAGCGCCGACAACGTCTGCCTCCCTGGAATTCAGGCAAGCACGCAGTTCGGCGATCCGCGTCTGGTCAGCCTCACCCCACCCGACGCACGTTTTGACCCCCTCGAACAAAGCCATCATTGAGAAACACACCTTCACCCGCCACGATCATCGGCCGCCAGACTTGTCTCCACGCCAGCTAGTATTGACGTTCCCTTTCTGGCGCAACAACAAACGCCAGTGCTGCATCACCGCTGCTCCCCAATGACTACGATTACGTACCTGTTGCAACGTGCGCCGCAGCCGTTGCGATATCGCAATCCGAGGATACCCTGCTTTCTGCGTCGTTCCATCTCGATTCATCGAGTAAACCTCACTCCATACACATCAATGTCAAGCAAGCACACAGGTTCTAAAAGCATAAACGAGGACGAACATAGAATATCACAAAAGGGCACACGCAGGGGTTGCAAAGAGGTTACGATTGGGTTACGGGCATTGGCCTTGGCCGCATGCGAGCAGGATGCTCGCGTTCCAGGGTTGCAAAGAGGTTACGATTGGATTACGGGCATTGGCGCAGGAATCACGGCGATGACGATCTCAAATCCGGTTAGCTCAAGAGGGCAACCACAAGAGTTGGCCTCTACTGCTAATAAATCAAGACTGCCCTCGCTCGGGGTGGCTGCTCGCAAACATGTAACCAACGCCCCGCACGTTGAGGATATATTGGGGGTTAGAGGGTTCTGCTTCCATCTTTTTGCGCAAGCGACGGATATGGACTCTGACAATCGCGCGTGCACCCCAGGCATCGGTTTCATAACCCTGGGCGTACCGCACCAACTCTTGCGGGCTCCAGACGCGGTCAGGCGTCTCCATGAGACAAGCCAATATCTTGAACTCGGTGGGGGTCAGATCCAACAGCCGACCACGCAACATAGCGGTGTGTTTCTGACGATCCACTACGACTTCGCGCACCTGGACGAGACGCTCTGATTGCGGAGATGACGCACCTTCAGCCATCTCAGCGCCCTCCACTACGGCCAACTCGGATATCGCGTGTTGTAACCGGCTGACCAGGTGCTGTCGCTGCTGTTCCTGTTGGCGCTTTACCAAACCTTTGCGCACGCTCCCCAGAATATCAAGGATAGGGCAAGGCTTGAGCAAATAATCGTGTGCCCCGTGCTTGATGGCTTGCATCGCCGTCTCCAGCGTCCCGAAAGCGGTGAGTAAGATGATCACTGTGCCGGGAGACCGCTGCTGCACGGCATCGGTCACTTCAAGCCCATCCATTCCAGGCATCTTGAGATCGAGCACTATCAGATCAAACGGTTCGCTTTTATCCAACAGGCTCAACGCCTCTTCGCCGCTGGCAGCCGTAGCTACGCGGTAGCCCTCCAATTTCAACACTTCTGCCAGAGAGATGCGCGCCACAGCCTCATCGTCCACCACCATAATGTATGCGGATTGATTTTGCTCTACCATTTCTCTATCCTCACCAGCAATTCCCGTTTTGTAGTCGCGATTTCCAAATCGCGCCCGTTGTACCGCGTAA
>QMOE01000612.1 GCA_003648125.1 Chloroflexota bacterium | reverse complement strand
GGCCCAGGCCGAAACGCTGGCCGAGACCCTGCGCGAAACGTTGGCCCGGCGTGACCTCCCCGTGACCGACCTGATCGGCCCCGTCCCACCTTTCTTCGCCCGCCTGCGCGACCGTTACCGCTGGCAGATCCTCCTGCGCCACTCTGACCCCGCCGAGTTCCTCCGCGCCGTGCGGATCCCGCCCGGCTGGCGGGTGGACGTGGACCCGGTGAGCGTGCTATAGCAACGTCCACTTGACCTCGTTGCATTTTTGGTGTAAGATATTCCCGTGACACAGGATTATCGCGCATCAGAAATGCATACCGTGCGGCCCAGTGTGGGCAGCATCGAAGGGCACATCCTTTCCACCCTCGCCCTGGAAGATGTCGCCATTCTGGACGTGGCGCAGCATCGGGACATCTTCCCTGACCTGGACGACACTGCCTGGCGGCACGCTATCGAACGATTGGCCGTCAAGGGGTGGCTGGAGCCCATCCGGCGCGGCCGCTACCTGGTCGTGCCCCGCGCCGGAGTGATGGGTTGGGAAGAGCACCCTTTTCTCGTCGCCGCTGCTATCGCCACCCACGACTACTACGTCTCCTTCTGGAGCGCACTGGCCCACTACGGCCTGACTGAGCAACGACCCCGCGTGGTCTATGTCGCCCAATCGCAGGGACGCAGTGTTGAGCACAGATTCAAACATTGGCGCTACTGCGTCGTGCGACTGTCTCCCAAACGCTTCTTTGGCCGGCGCGAAGAAATGATTCGCAACCACCTGGTCTGGCTGGGCGAGCCGGAAAAGGCGCTCCTGGATTCGCTCTACCGGGAACGATATGGCGGCGGCATCATCGAAATCGTAAAGGCTCTCGCCCGCGCTGCGGAGCGCATAGACACTACCCGACTGACCGACTATGCGGTGCGGATGGATAGCGCCGCTCTTTGTCGTCGTCTGGGATACCTGATGGAGATGGTCGGCCTGCCGGACGCGGAGCGGCTGCAACCCCATCTGGGCCGCACGCCCCAGGTCTACCTCTCGCGGCTGCTCCCCAAACAGCCGACCTTTTTCGATAAACGCTGGCGGCTATACGTCAACGTCACTCAGGAGGATTTACTCTCGTGGCGCGAGACTTGGTGAGGCTCAGTTACGCCCGGTTAGTGCAACTAGCCGCCGAGCGCGGCATGCCGGTAGATTACCTGGAACGTGACTACGTCCTGACCATCGTCCTGCGCCAGATCGCACGCCTGCCAGAACTGGGCGATCAACTGGTGTTCAAAGGCGGACTGGCATTACACCACATCTACGGTAGCCACCGTATGTCGGTGGATATGGACTTTACTGCCGAGCGCCGCCTTGACCCCGATTTACTGTGCGATACGGTCAAAGCCATCCGCGCCTTCCGCATACGTATGCCTCAGCCCATCGGCCCGACTCGGCACTCTCTCACCCTGACATCGGTGGCCTATGTCGGCCCCAGGGGAGTGGAAAGCCACTTTGATATCGAAATCAGTTACCGCGAAACGGTCATCCTGCCGCCCCGCACAGTGCCTTTTGTCAGCCCATTCTGCGCCCCGTTTGACGTGCGGGTAATGCAGATTGAGGAAATTGTGGCCGAAAAGATGAGAGCCCTGTATCAACGGGCCAAACCTGGTGACCTGTACGATCTGTTCTTCATCCTCGACAGTCCTACCTTGAACTGTGACCTGGAACAGACCAGCCGGCTCTTGCCGACCAAGTTCGCCCTCGTCGCTGGCAAGTGGCGGCGGGCCCGCTTCTTCAAGCGGCTGGAGGAGCGCGCGGCCCAGATCGAGCCGCTGTGGGAATCGGCTTTGGCCGACGTGATACTCGGCGAACTTGCTCCCTTCGACGAGACTATCGCAGCCGTTCAACGTCGTCTGTGTCGTCTGCCCAGATAGCCCGGGTAGATGTGGACCCGGCGGGTGTGCTATAGACATATTACGTATCATCTCAATATTCTGGGGCACTTTTAACGTAGCCGCGCTTTCCATAGCGCGTTATGCCCGCGAGGTATGGAAACCTCGGCTACATTGCCCCACTTTATTGAGCAGATACCATATTACCTGCGTTCTGCCCACAAACGAAACGCCCCGATTCGGCGACTTTTGCCTGTGCTTCCTCAATTCTGGTCAAAGAGGATTGACAAACCCAATCTTTTGACTATAATCGCAGTCAGAATGAACCTCAGACGTCCATTTGATCCCATCTATGCTCCCACAGTGAAAGAGCACTTGAACTGCTCTCTCAATCTCCAGCGCATTTCGCGGCTGACCAGGAAACAGATCCGTGAGGGTCGTCCGGCGAGTTTGGGTTCACCAGGCGGCCATTTTCAGGTCCCGGGAAGGTGGCCTGAACGCTTACAAATAATCATCCCGGTGTCATTCTGAGCGGAACGCAGTGAAGCGAAGAATCTCACGCTACAGTGCCCAAACCGCTGTCCAAGGCGAGATTCTTCGCCTCCGCGGCGTTTATCCTGAACGAAGTGAAGGACTCCGGCTCAGAATGGCAGGCTGTGATCTGGTTGACCGACGAATTTAACATTCGGTTGTAGTAACGACTCTAGTCGTTCGTTAGCGCCCAAAAAACGAAAGTCGTTACTACGACCCCGTTAAACAAAGAAATCCGTGTGTATCCGTGAGCAATGTTAAAAGTGTCAGTCAATCAGGG
>QMOE01000611.1 GCA_003648125.1 Chloroflexota bacterium | reverse complement strand
ATCTGGCCCGCCGCCCTGGGCGAAGTTCGGCCGGCCGCCGCCACCCCCACCCACGGTCTGGCACGCCGTGCGCAGCAGGGCATTCATGTCGTGAGGCAGGTCTGCGGAACGGGCGAATACGAACTGGGCCTTGCCGCCAACGCTGCCCCGCCCCAGCAGGGCAATAACCCCTGGCTCTGCGGTCAACCGCTGAGCCAGGTGCCTGATCTCGTCCACAGTGCGGTCCGTGTAGGCTTGCCGTACCACCTGCGCTCCGCCCAGCTTCTCAGCCCCGGCGATCAACGCCGCTGCCTCGTAGTCGAGGAGTTGTTCCCGTAAAACTCGCACCTGCTTGCGGCTGGCGCGAGCTTCATCGCTCAGGCGCTCCACCGCGTCGGCCAGCTCCCAATCGCCGACGCTGAACCGGGCGGCCAGGTCGAGCACCAGGCGATTCTTCCGCCGGTAATCGGCCAACGCCCGCCCACCGCACAGGAAATGCACCCGTGTCTCCGCTCCACGGCGCTCGGCACGGACTATCTTGATTAAGCCGACCTCGCCCGTGCGCCGGCAATGCGTCCCCCCGCAGGGCGACCAGTCGAAGTCAGCTATTTCCACTATGCGAATGGGCCCGGCCACTTGGGGTAGCTTGCGCAGGGGGAGCGTCGCCAGCTCCTCCCGGCCCACGAACCGCGCGCGCACGGGCCGGTTGCTGAAGACCACCTCGTTGGCCAGGGCCTCGGCCTTGTCCAGTTGTTCCTCGCTCAACGGTGCGCGGTTCAGATCCACGGTAGTCACCTCCACTCCCAGGTGAAAGCTTACCGTATCGGCCTGCAGAGCTGTGGTAAAGGCCTGCGAGAGGATGTGCTGGCCGGTGTGTTGCTGCATAAGGTCGAAGCGCCGCGCCCGGTCAATTTCCCCGTGCACGGCGTCTCCCTGCAGCTCGCCGGCCAGGACGTGAACGACTGCCCCATCCGATTCCCGCTCCACCACATCCACTACCTTCACTCCATTGAGCGTGCCGGTATCGTGGGGCTGCCCGCCAGACGTCGGGTAGAAGGCCGTGCGTTCCAGGACGACCGCCGGCTTGCCATCCCAGGTCAACTGTTCAATCACCCGCGCGTCGAACTCGCGCAGATAAGCATCGGCGTAGTACAGGCGCGCAGCCATGACAGGCCCTTCGGCTTCGCTCAGGGCAGGCTTTCCACTCACGCCACCCCTCCCATCAGGTTCAGCATCGGAGTGATGCTGAAATAAAGCACCAGCACGGCTATCATCAGGAAAAACACCGCCGTTGCCAGCTTGATGGCCCACATCCATCGTCTGAGGAAACGGCCCAGGCGTTCGGCGGTGGTCACCCCCAGATAGGCCAGCACAAAGACAATAACCAACGGCAGGATGAAGGCCAGGTTGTAGAACAGGAGATAAAGAAATGCGCGGGTGCGCAACTCCGGCATCTGCATGACGAACACGATGGTCGGCCAGTACACCTGACCAGTGCAGGCCAGTTCAATGAGAGAGACGAGCAGACCGGTGACGAAAGCCGCCGGTACAAAGGCTCGCCGCCGCGCTCCTGTGCGGATGACACGGTTAATCTGCAAGCGCAGGCGGTCGGGCAGGCGCAGCGTTATCTCCTTTGATCTGCCTTTCCGTGCTTTGAGAAAATCCTGGAAGGCGGCCACGGCCAACACGAGACACAGCACACCGGTGAGGGCAAAAACCACCGTGCGCAGGATGGACATCGTTCCCTGGAAAAAGGGCACGGCCTCCAGTACCTTGAAGAGGCCCATACCCAAAGCCACGTAGACAATGAACACCCCCAGGGTAAAAGCTAACCCCGTGGCTATGATCTCCCAGCCCTTGCGCCCGGTGAGAGCCAGGTAGGAGATAAAGAGAATCACTGTAGTGAAAGCACAGGGGTTAATCCCATCTACCAGACCCGCGCCGAGAATCGTCATCACCCCAAAGGAGCGAAAGCGCTCGATCAGGCTGTTCTGCGCTGCCGTCTGCTGATTCGGATCGAAGTTCACCCACGTGGCCTCCGCTCCCGTGGCGGCGTAACGTTCCACCATCGCTTTCAGGTTATCGTAGGTCACCTCCTCGCCGATGAGGGCGTCCTGCCCCATGAACACGGCGGGGGTTACTAATCGCTTGTCCTCCGGTACTCCACAGCGGTCGCCCAGCCACTCGGCCAGCGCACCGTTGGTCTCAATGTCAAAAATATCCACCTGGAGCGCGGGGTAACGGCCTTGCAAGGCGTGAAGCGCCGCAGCCACCCGGTCACACTCGAGGCAGCCCACTTTGGTAAAGTAAGCCACGGCCAGCGGCTTGTTCGCCTGTTCCGTCGCCGTGGGCTGCGGCGTCACTGCCGAGGTAACGGTCGGGGCAGTGCTCGGCGTGGGCACGGGAGTTGGTTCTACGATCACCCAGGACGGGAAATCCACACCGCCGCGTTCCAAGATGTAGTCAATCGCTTGCTCCAGGTTCGCCTCGATTTGATTATCCCCGACCAATAGCAACCCACCGATGTAAATGGTCGGGACTGCTCCCACCGCATCCTCCGGCAACTGCGCTGCCTTACCCAGGAGCACCAGTGCCTCGTAAACGTCGGAATTGGCCACGTCCAGCAACGCCCATTCCACCTGGTCGCCGTACTTGGCCTTGACCGTGGGCAGATATTCGTAGATGATT
>QMOE01000610.1 GCA_003648125.1 Chloroflexota bacterium | reverse complement strand
GGGATTCACGCCCAGGGGCATTGTCAGGAACAAGAGGATATTGGTCAGCCCGTGTGCCAGCGTGACGCCCAGGATGGAACCGGTGTGTGCCTTGACCAGGCCGAAAAAGAGGGCCACGCCAAAGACAAAGATGACGTCAGGCAGCGATTGGTAGCCCACGTGCAGCACGGCGAATAGAGTAGCCACGTAGACGATCCCCCACACCCTCCCCAATGCCCTCGACACGGACTGCTGCATCATTCCCCGAAAGATCAGTTCCTCGAGAAAACCGGTGCAGAGCAGCAGGATCAGTCCTGGCAGCCACAGTTCCTTCCAGGCCAGGCTTGGGGCCAGCGGGTCCGGATGCAGGATGCGGTACTCGATGTAGCCCAGGGACAAGCCGGTGAAAGCCACCATGATTTGCGTCGGGAGTGCCTTCAGGTTCAGCCCGATCTCTGTCCTGGAGAATCCCAGGGTGCGCCAGGCGACGATGGTGGCGGCGGCCAGAGGCACACTGACGATAAAGTACCAGTAGATGCGGGGGAAGCCGGCCAGCGGCATAGACAGGCTCAGCAGGCGGATGAGCGGGGCAAAGGCCAGGCTGAGCAAAATCCGATGTCCAGGGCGGCCCCAGGTCAGAGCAGTGTGGACCAACAGGGCCATCAGCAGGACGCTGTGCAACACCAGCCCCACCCGGGGTTCGATGATGGCGGTGAGCAGTTCGGCCACGGTCAGCGCAGCCAGGTATCCCCCGGCTATCGGGATGGCTGCCGAGAGAGAACGGCTGCCAATTGCCACGCGACCGCCGACGGCTGCGATGGACAGGGCCTGCTGCCTCGTCCAGGGCCCAGACCCTCCCGCCTGCCTATCGAGCGGGGACCAGGCAGAGCCAGGCCCCAGCACCTCCAGTCCCCGCCGGGCCAGCGCGTTGCGGCGATTGATGGCTATCACCTGGGTCAGGCAAAAGCGGCGTTCCGCGTCCGCATCCACCGCGTCCGCCAGCCACAGCCAACCCCGCTCCGAGCGCGGGTTGGCCTGCACCACTCCTTCCAGCAGGCGGCGGGCCTCTGCCCTGCGCCCGATCTCTAGGGCGGCAAAGGCCACTCGCAACAGTGGGGATTGGATAGGCCCCGGCCCCATTGCTTCCAGCCCGCGCCGGGCCAGCGCGTTGCGGCGGTTGATGGAGAGTACCTGGGTCAGGCAAAAGCGCCGTTCCGCGTCCCCATCCACCACGTCCGCCAGCCACAGCCAGCCCCGCTCCGAGCGCGGATTGGCCTGTACCACCTCTTCCAGCAGGTGGCGGGCCTCCATCTGGCGTCCGGCCTCGATGGCGATGACGGCTCGTTGCAGGGGATCGCCCGTCGTGGCCTTCTGTCTCGCGCCCAGCGGCAGGACGCTCAATAGTTCGCTACGCTGTCTGCCGGGCCAAACCTCAACTTTTGCTAATGCCATGTCTTTACCATCCGTGTACAAGCGGTCCACAAACGTGGACCACAGGGCTGTGTGTATGCGTTTACCGTCCCGTGAGCCTGGTGCAACGGATAGGCAGCGGATAAGCGGATAGGTGGTTCCCTTCTTATGAGGCGCAGCCCCAAGTTTTTAAAGTACCCACACGAACGTCTGGGAAGGAACTATCAGTGGGTATGAGCAAGGTGTATCCGTTTATCCGCTTTCCATCTGCTGCCTCAACCCCCGGTAAACAAATACGGCTGTGTTTTATCCGTGACCATCGTATCTGCTCTACTGGAGGAACTCTGTCTCGAGATAGGCAACGATCCGGTCCGTCTCGGGCAAGAGGATATTGCCCTCCCCCGGCGTGACCAAGTCGGCGCCCAGTTCCAGGTACTCGATCGACACGTCGGGCTCTTGCAGCAGGCAGGCCAGGGCCAGTACCTGGCTCAGGCCGAGGTCGGTGACCACATCCTGGTGGAACTGCCGGATCAGGCCAGGGAGACTGAGCAGCGTCTCGGGACGGGTGAACTGGGCATAGAGCGCCCGGAGCACCTGGTTCTGGCGCTCGAACCGCTCCCATTCCTCGGGCGGCGCGTCGCCGGCCGCCGGATAAATGCTCACATAGTCCAGCACCGCCTGGCCGTCCAGCACCTGCGGGCCGGCGCTATAATAGCCGAACCTGCTGGGCGAGCCGTCCACGTCCTCGGGCAGGTCAATCGAGAGTCCGCCCAGCGCGTCAATCATGTCAATAAAGGCTCCCTGCTTGACACTGATGGAATGATCTGGCACGAGGCCGAAATTGTCGTCCAGCGTCTGGGCAAGAACGTCCGTGGCATAGGCCATCTTGGCCCGGTCGCTGCCTGGCCCGATCTGTAGGGCCTCCTGGTACACGAGCGTCAGCGCGGTGGCGCTTATCTGCGCCGTCGCAGACAGCACCGGCGTGTTCACCCACAGGTAGGGCGGGAGGGACAGCACGCGCACTATCTTGGCGCCGTAATCAACCCTGACCAGGCGGATTGCGCTTGCTCCACGCGCCGGCTGGTCCTCGGGCCGGCTCTCTCCCAGGAGCAGCACCGTCATGCTGCCCTGCTGACCACAGACAGTGCTGGCCTGCGTTGGTTCGGCGGTGAGTGTTGCTATTGGCGGTGTCGTAGGTGTCGCCGTTGGTGGCGCGCTCACGCTGGTGGCCGTTGGCGCTGCACGACACGCCGCAGCGGCGACGAGCACGATCACCGCG
>QMOE01000609.1 GCA_003648125.1 Chloroflexota bacterium | reverse complement strand
CCCGCAGGTACCGGCGGGTTATCGCCACGTCTTCCACCAGTACACCATCCGCGTTCCGGGCAACCGGGATGCCCTGGCTGAAGGGCTGCGACAGCGCGGCATCGCCACTGGCATATACTATCCCCTGCCCATCCACCAACAGACCTTCTATCAGCAAATGGGCTACGACGGGCACTTCCCCATCGCGGAGCAGATGAGCCGTGAGGTGCTCTCCCTGCCCGTACATCCTGCCCTGACCCCGGAGGAACGCGATCTCATCGTCCAGGCGGTAAATGAACTTCAGCCTGGCGAAGGTTCCGAATCTTCGCCAGGCTGAAATCCCCCCAATGACGGCGTCGCCCGCAAGGGGCGACGCTACCCAGAGGGAAAAGGCTTTCGCACTCGTCCTTCGAGCATCGGAAAGTGCTTCACGTTGGTCGTCACCAGGATGAGATCGTGCTCCAGGGCCGTGGCAGCGATGAGGGCATCCGGGAAGGAGACCTGAATACCCCGGCGGGCGTGATCGTAGATGAGTCGCCCGGCCCGGTCGGCGATGGCTGTACCCACCGGCAGGCTGGTAAGCGAATCGAGAAGGACCATCGTTCGTTTCTCTTCACGAGGATGCATTCCAGCCAGCACCTCGGTGCGCACGGCAGTAGAGATGTACAGATCGTGCTGGGTCGCTGCCCATTGGGTGAGAAGAGCTGATACCTCGGGAGTACCCCGCAAGTGCAGGATCAGCACGCTAGTGTCGAGCAAGTAGTCAGCCACCGCGCTCGGCCTCCGCAGCGATTCTGTCCCAGCTACGCGGCATCCACGTCTCGCGCAAGCGGCGGACATAGCGGTCCACATCCTCGATGGTCATCAAGTCTGGATGATCCTCGTCCGACCACGCACCGGCCGATTCCTGGAGAGCCCTTCGTAATCGTTCGCGATGTAGCTCCCGCGCCGTGGCCTCGACGATAAAGCGATTGCGTTCGCGGGAAGGCAGGAACCCGTCCAATTGCTCGAGCAAAGTCACCGGGAAGGTAACGTTAATACGCCGCTTCTCTTGTGCTTCTAGCGCCATCGCAGACCTCCTCAAGTATAGTGGTCAAGAATATACTCATTTATTATACACCCCAAGTTGATGTAGGTCAATTACCCTAATAAGCGAGCCTTGCCAAGGTTCCGAAACCTTCACCAGGCTCAGACCCTAATCTTGATCCGCAGCCGGCGCAAGAGAATCCCCAGCGGCCCGCCCGGCACTCGCCCCGGCGTCACGTCGCCACCGGCCGCCTGGTTGCCGTAGACGTCGTAGCAAACGATCTCCTCCAGCGGCTTGCGGGGCGGCGGCTCCGGATCCTCGGCCGGGAAGCCCACCGTCAGCAATCCCACGATCTCCAGATAGTCCGGTAGCTTGAGGATGCCGGCGATTGCCTTGCGGTCCAGTCCCCCGATCCAGCAGGTGCCCAGTCCCAGGGCTTTGGCCTGCAACATCATCTGTCCACCCGCCAGGCCAATGTCCTCGTGGAGAAATTGGCGGTAGACCCGGCTGCGCACATCCCCGCACAGGACGATGAGCAGCGGGGCCTCCTCCACGTGCGCCCAGCGGACGAAATAATAGGCCGCGTGCTGCGCCACCTGCCGGCGCACCGCCTCGTCGCGAACGACGATAAAAGTCCACGGCTGGCGGTTGCTGGCCGAAGGCGCCCACCGCCCGGCTTCCAACAGTTGCTCGACCATCTCGTCCGGCACCGAGTCTGGCTTGTAACGGCGGATGCTGCGCCGTCCCTTGAGCAGGGCCAGCAATGCCTCGGGGGAAATGAGTTTATCAGCTTGCGTCATCTCGAACGCTCCTTTCGAGGATACCGGTCATGCAGCCAATGCCACCGGCCGCTTTGAGGATTTCGTCCACCTCGACCGTCCGGCAGGTAATGCCTACATCTTCGTAGAACGCCTGGGTGATGGGGTTGCCGGCAGCCATCAGTATCCACCGTGGGCCTAATGTCACGAAATTGAGCGCCATCCCGCGCACCGCTTCCCTCTCGTCCGGCAGAAAGAGAACGGTGTAACCGCGTGCCCGCAGCGCTTCGACGGCAGCGTAAGGCACTCGCCCCGGCCAAGCGATGGCCAGGTCGCGGTCGGCAAAGCGCAACTGGCCCATCAGATGCATCGCCCCGTAGGGCAGCCCAACGGAGACGACCTCGATCCCCATCTCTCGCAGCAGGTTCGCCACTTGCGTCGCGCCCTCGGCGTTAGTCCGCAGCCCGGTTGCCAGCAAGACGGTCTGCGGGTCAACCCAGAGCGCGTCCGCCCCCTCGAAGGTCCCTCCCCCACGCACGCTGCGCAGGATGGGCACCCCCAGCTCGGCCAAGCGCCGGGCAACTAAACGCTCCTCACCTGCACGCACAGTGGACGCCGGCCGTCCCAGGATCGCCCCCTCCGGCGTCATGAACATCAGGTCGGCGACGAACATCAGGTTGGGAGGCGGTGTCGCGCCCGGTTCGACGTAGTACACGGCGACGCCCGCGTCCCGGTAAGCCTGGGCCAGGGCGTCGTGCTGAGAGCGCACCCGGCCAGCGTCCAGCGGAGCGAACATCTGAGCCGCATCCGGGTCCGTCAGCTCCCCCAGCTCCGCGCCCGGCCGGTGGATCAGGACAGCTTTGAGCGGCGACCACTCCGTCGCGACGCCGCACGCTCCCCAGAT
>QMOE01000608.1 GCA_003648125.1 Chloroflexota bacterium | reverse complement strand
GACGCTATTTGTGCCACAATCTATACATCCACAAACGATGGAGTGTTCGGAACGAGATGGTGGCTGAGCGGAGGACGGCGTGCTGCCCGCGAGCCTGATAGCGGATCTATTCGTTCAGCCGTTGCACGCTGGGCCGAAGGTCAAGATCATCAATCAGCTCGTTCAGTTCGGCGTCGCTGAGAGGCCGCCCCTTGCCCGCGTAAGCGGTGAGTGTTGCCTCCATCATATTGGTGCCGAACGAACGCCCCTCAAATCGAGGCGTGGTCGTGATCATCGTGCGCACGCCTCGCTCCCGCAACCACTCGACGTTATCGGCGGTGGTGGTGTTGGTGACGACTGTTTTGCCGGTGAGGTCGTCGGGCATGTACTTGCGCATAAATAAAAAGTCCCCGGCGATCAGGTCGGCCCATTCCCAATAACGCTGGTACTTGGGTTCGCACTCTGCCCCTCCGCTGCCGTAAAAGAGCATGCTCATTGGAAAGTAACTGACAAATGGCAGCATTATCCGGGCTACCCGATAAAAGTTCTCGATGCCTCGTATTGAGATGGGGACGCCGAGAGCCACCATGAGGTCGCCAAAGATCACCTCGTCGCTCACATCGCTCACAGCTTGACCCAGGCCCAATCGGTCAACTGCCACCGGCACAAAGGCGTGGCGAAAGTGGGGGATACCGCCCAGCGCCGGCTCCGCCAACTCAAAGACCCGGCGTTCCAGCGTGTGCTTTAGTCCGCGGCCATCCACGACGGGCGTTTGGTGAACGTCCTCGACCAGTTTTAGTGCGGCGCGCAAGGGGTACTCGCGCTTGCCCAGCCGCAGGTATAGATCAACACCACCCACGCCAAAGGCATCTATTTTCCCGTCCAACTCGGCGTACAATTGCTGTGCTTTCTGCACGTCGCCATCGGTGCCGATGCGCTCGACGATGATTTCCTCGTCCTTGAGTTTTACGACGACCCGCTTATCGCGGGCGGAGCTTCCCAGGCTGACACTAACGGCCCGTTTCATAAAGTGGCCCCCTTCCCTTTCCTCTTTTGATCCACCAGCGTGAACTCCCACGCGCACCAGTACTCATCGGGATGGGGGTCGGGCGGGCAGGCGATGCAGCGGGTGCGGAAGCGAGGGTCAATCGCGCGGGCAAAGTTACCCTATTCCACTAACCCCACCGGCTTGCAGGGAAAGTCCGGCAGCCCCTTGCGCTTGCGCGCCGATTGCACGCGGCAATCGTTCATGCGGAAAATGACGGTGCGCTCGTCTACGTCAATCATCTCCTGCACGTTGAGATAGGCGTAGAGCCGGTATTGCAGAGCTTTTTTCAGCGCGGGGATACCGCTGCCCGGCTCGATTCCCAGGCGGCGCATGATGCGCTGCGCCTCGACGACGGTAAATTTTTCCCAGGCGCACCTGTCCAGTTCGATGGCGGTCTGCATACCGAATTCCCCTTCGGCTGCCTGGAACCACAACCCATCGTGGGCCAGCCAGTTCTTGGCCGCATCCTCCAAGAAACCTATCAGTTCTTCCTGCGAGTGCTGCATCAACAGTTCTCGGTGATTCACTTTTCTCCTCCTCTGGCGGTTTCATCCTGGTCGCTGAGCGGCAGCCAGACGGTAAAGGCGCTGCCTACATCCACCTGACTCTCCACCGTCACCCACCCGCCGTGCAGTTCCACGATCTCTTTGACGATCGCCAGCCCCAGGCCGGTCCCAGAAATCTGCATCGAGCGCGGTTCCACTCCTCGGAAAAAGCGGTCAAAGACGTGGAGTAATTCCTCTTCCGGGATACCAATCCCCGTGTCCGCCACCGTCACCGTGGCCCACACGCGGCCCTGCGCCTCCTCCGTCCCGGTGGAGAGCGTCACGCTTCCGCCTTCCGGCGTGTAGTGAATCGCGTTCTCCACCAGGTTGTTGAGCACCTGCGTCATCCGATCAGGGTCAACCAGCGCCACTGCCTCCCCCACTTGGGGAGCGGGGCGGTACTCTAGCGTCAACCCTTTCTCCTGGGCCGGCGCGCGGCGATTGAGGATGACCGCCTGGGCCAACTCGTCGAGGGGGGTCGGGCACGGCTTCATCTCTAGCCGTCCGGCGTCTATGCGCGAGATTTGCAAAATATCCTCCACCAACTGCGCCTGATGGTCAGCCTCCCACACCAGCGTGTCCAGGTACTGTTCCCATTTCTCTGGGTGCTGCTGCATCAAATACGCATATAGCTTGATCGTCGTGATCGGCGTCCTGAGCTCGTGAGAGACGTTGGTGACAAAGCGGTTCCTCATCCGCTCCAGCGACTTGAGGTGAGTGACGTCATGGATGTCTATCACCGCCCCCCCGCTCGCGTGAAGGGAGGGGGAGGGGGACGCCACCGGCGCGACATTCAGTTCCAGGTCCAGCCCCGTCAGTTCCAGGATTGTCTCTGGCTGCTCCTCGGCCTGCCGCGCCAGGTCTCGCACCGCCTCCCGCAGCCGGGCCGCCTCTTCCGGCGAGAGGGTCTGAGCGAGCCATGCCTGGGCCACCGGGTTGGCCCGGACGATACTCCCCTCCTCGTCGGTGACGATGACGCCGTCGGTGGCGCTATCTAGGATCGCGTCCAGCCAGGCGTACTGGGCCTCGAGTTCGGCGGTGCGCTCCTGCACCCGCCGCTCCAACTGTCCGGCGTGGGACTGCAACTCTTGATACAACCGGG
>QMOE01000607.1 GCA_003648125.1 Chloroflexota bacterium | reverse complement strand
CGCAGGATCGACTGCTTAAGATTCAACGCGCCCGAGTGGAGTCGGGCGCGGAGACTCAAGCAGAAGAGGCGGGTCGTGTCCTGATGGCCGAGGGCGAGCATATCGTGATCGCGTGCGGGGAAGGTTGCTTGAGGTTGTTGGAGCTACAGCTTGAGGGCAAGAAACGTTTGGATGCGCGAAGCTTTTTGCAGGGGCGGCCCTTTCAGGTCGGTGACTTGTTGGGCTTGTGATCTGTTTCATGAAAAACAAATCCATGGAGGCGTGATGAGCAAACGATTCGTTGTGGCGTATGTTGTATTGCTGGTCGGTTTGAGCTGCCTGGGTCCAGCTTGTGTGACACAACGAGGAGCCCTGGGGGATCCCGCTACCGAGGCCGCGGAGGCCGTGCAAATGGATCTCCCGGTCACCAAGGTGGTGATGTTTCAGAACGGCGTGGCCTACATGGAACGGCGTGGCCGTTTTGCAGGCAACAAGTTGGTCCTGCGCGTTCGCCCCGGGCAAATCCAGGATATTTTGAAATCCATCACCGTGGTGGATTTTGCGGGGGGTCGAGCCAACAGCCTGGCCTTGCCGGTGGACGTGGGCAATCAACGCGCCCTGGCTGAGTTGCCCAAGTTGGCGCTCGGGCAAGGCTCTTTGGCTGGCATCTTGGGCGCTCTGCGGGGTGCCCAGGTGCAGTTGCGTCACGAAGAGGGTGTGCTCGCCGGGCGCCTGGTGGGTTTGGATAGCCTGCCGGGGGCGGAAGGCGGTGCCCAGCTTTCGGTGCTGGACGACGGTGGGACCATCCGCATTCTTCCCCTCGGCAAACTGCGCGCTTTGCGCATTTTGGATAAGACCTTGGCCAGTGGTTTGGTCAAAGGATTGGATATCAGCCTGGGCCAGGATGCTTGGCGCTCGGTTGAATTGACCATCTACTTGGATCAAGAACAAAAGAACCGCGAGCGGGATTTGATGGTGGCCTATTTGGTGGAAATGCCCACCTGGAAATCCAGCTACCGATTGGTGCTGGATGGTGACGACAAGCCCTTACTGCAGGGGTGGGCCATCGTGGACAACGTGTCGGGTGCCGACTGGCAGGCCGTCAAGTTGACGTTGACCACGGGGAGTCCGGTTTCTTTCCTGTACGACCTCTATGCACCCCGCTTTGTCAAGCGGCCGGATTTGACGCCTTATGGCAATCTGGGCATCGCGCCACCCGTAGCCCGTTCGGTCATGTCCGCACCGCCGGAGAAAAAACCGGCCGCCATGCCGAAGATGAGCAAGCGCTACACCAAGAGTAAGAAAAAGTCATTCGGGGGCCGCTCCAGGTCGGCTCCGGGCCGTAGTTCAGGCGGCGATTGGGCAGAACAGAAAGAAAAAGAAGAGGAAAAATCGATCACGGGCAGTCAGCTCTTTGACTCCATGCGTGTGCAGGCCTCCACCCAGAAGGTGGGCTCCATGTATCGCTTTGAGCTGGAACAGCCTATGAACGTGCCCAATCGATCATCCACCATGATCGCGCTCATCAACAAGCGCATCCCTGGCAGGGCCATCTATAGCTACAATCCGGACGCGGGTCTGGCCGCGGCCCGGCATCATCCTTTCCGTGCGGTGAGCATTCGTAACGCCTCCGGCGCGGTCTTGGAGCCTGGTCCCATCTCCATCATGCGAGACGGGCATTTTGTCGGCGAGGGTTTGATCTCTCGCATCGAAAAAGGACAGGACTCTTATGTGGCCTATGCCTTGGATACGGCAGTTAACGTAACCGCGAATTCCTCCTCAAGTCGGGAAACGGTGGGCCTGGTCAAGATCTCCCGAGGGGTGCTGCAAACACGGGCCTTTCGGGTGCAAAAGTGGAGCTATGAGGTCAAGGCCACCAAGGATGACGGGGAAGCCCTTCCCCTGATGGTCAATCTGCCCAAGCGCGCTGGCTGGGAGATGAAGCTTGTCGGTGGAAAACTTGAATCCGAGACGGCCGAACGTCGGTATTTTTCTTTGATGGTCAAGCCCGGGGAGACCAATAAGCTGGTCATCGAAGAACGCTATCCTGTGTTCAACCGTCTTCGCATCATGGACCACGATGGTCAGCAGGCCGTGATGGTCTATGTGTCCAGCAAAGAGGCCAAGCCCGAGTTGGTCAGTGCCCTCGCGCCCCTGGTGGAGCGAGTTCGAAAACTCTCCGACGTGAACGAGCAGATTAACCTCCTGGATCGTCAGCGCTCCGATCTACAGCAGCGGGCACACGAAGTGAGAGCCAACCTCAAGCTCCTCAAAAAATCCCGCAACGCCAAGCTCAAGGCCGAACAACAAAGACGCCTGATGGGCGTGGACCGAAAACTTTCCAGGTTGACCGACAAGTTGGTGACGCTCAGGGATCAAGGAGCCCAGCTCAAGGTCGAGTTGAACATCATGGTAGATAAACTGGAGCTTGTATTCTGAAAAGATTTTTCCCGGGGGGCGTGCTAGATAAGGGAAGTGGAGAAGTAGCGTTCGGCGCGGTCGGGTAGGATGGTGACCACGCGTCGTTCGCCTCCTGGTTTGTGGGAAACGCGGTTGGCGGCCCAGACGTTGGCACCTGCCGAGGTGCCGACGAGCAGGCCTGCTTTTCGGGCCAGGGCTCGTGAGGTTAAGACTGCATCTTCGTCGGTGACGACTTCCACGTCATCGATGAGACTTACGTCCAGGACCGGTGGGAT
>QMOE01000606.1 GCA_003648125.1 Chloroflexota bacterium | reverse complement strand
GGTACTTCGTCGCTGCGCGCCCGACCCCACAGTGGTTCGTATATATCCATCAACACGTCGTCCAGTAACGCTCGCGCCGTATTGTCCCTTTCTTCCAAAACCCCCAGCATGTTCAGCATACTGCACACACTCTCGACCTGGTTCCCGATCTCGTCGTGGACCATATCCAGAATATTGATCGCTGCGGCGCCGGTACCCAGAACGCTCTTGTGATAGATATCCGGCCCCAGGAAACTCAGATCTATGTTGCCCTGCGGGTCAACGATGATCAACCTCGTTCCCAGCAGTAGGTGGCGCAGCATCATGAGCAACGTAGCAAATGTCTTTCCTGCGCCAGTCTGCCCCAAAATGACGGCGTTGTACGACGGATTACGGTCATCGAATATATTAAAAATTACTGGTGACTGATTGCGATCTATGCCTAACAATACTCCATGTGTTTCCGTGCGGCGGCGAAATGAGAGAGCTGACCCTGCCAACAGCGCCACTCCTGGTGACGTGAGCGGTGCACCATCAGAGTCTACTAAAGTCTCGGCGCTAAAGATGCGCCTGACCATATCACCGGGCGGAGTGACTTGTTCAAACTCTAGTGACACTGAACTGCGCACCATTTCGATACGGTCATGCAGCGGTTCCTGTCCAGAGCCAACGAGCACAAATATCCGGACAGTGTGCAACGACGCTCCCACTCGGTTCATCTCGTGTCGCAAATCCGCTACTGCTCCTTCTATTTCATTCGCCTCCTGGGCAGCCTCACTTGTCTTGCGTTCTGCGTAACGCGCCGAGACTGCCTTGTGACGAAGCAGCTTTATAGCTTCCCTCTGCGGGAATGTGTGCACGTGCAGCGCCGCCCAGACAGGAAAGTCAAGTGAGAACAAACGATGCAAAATGCGCGGAAAGATCGTTCCTGCCTGCGCGGATTTGGAGCGTAGCAACGCCCATTGGTTGCCATCGGCGGTCTCTATTGCACTCCATCCAGCAGCGCCGCTCACGAAGGGACGAGGTACCGGCCCATCAAGCGGCCGAGCTGCAACTCCGTGTGTCCCCAACAGACGAATTAAGCCCTCCTCTCCCATCGTGGTGTCTGCAACCAAATATAGTCGCAGAAAACGCACCGCTCGCGCCATCTGGCCCAAAAAGTCTTCGTATTGTATACGATACGCTCTCACGCCTGGCGGCAATTCTGTCTCCGGCACCGCTGTCTGGACAAAGCCGTCCGATATGTCCTGTGGTTGCAGTGTATCAGTCACCATCAGCAACCGCGCTGATGGGACTCCCCGGGAGAGTTGTGGCAAACTGGCCCAAAACCCAGCCGTCGTCAGCAATCGAAACGGAGCTGCCGTCGTGATGTCGAACGAGGTCAACTGTACGATAGCCACTATCATTCTCCTATGCTCATCACTTCTTCTCCGTCCCAGGTTGTGATGATCATTTCAGCCTCTTTTCCCTGGGGCAAAATGAGAGGCAGCGTGACGGTACCACTATCCCGCCGGGCGTACAGCGATCTGGCGACCAGGTGCGCCAACAGAGAACGCTCACCTAATGCGTCAAATCGCTTTACCATGAGCAGGCCCAACAGAGCCGCCAGCACACCAAGTACAGGGCTGACTAGCAACAAGCCAATCGTCGGGATAGCAATGGCGATCAATTCGTTCAGCGTCAAGCCGAGAAAGTAACGTGTTTCGTAATGCAACACGTCTACAGGCCATTCGCAACTCAGATCGTCCACATTTCCGGTGTCCGTCACGCTGAGCCTCCTTGCCTCCTATTGCAAAAACCCAATGATGGCGCCGCTAACGGCCACCAACACCAAGCCAATCATTACAGTTGGAATTTGCTTTTTGTACCGTTCTGCTGTCTCTGGGAAAAGGAAATAACCGGCCATGATCATACCTATTCCTCCCAGGCTAATCCCAGCCAAACCAATCCCCAGGGTTTGAAAATCAAAGTCCATCATCATCTGCCTCCTATTTTATGTTATGGTTCGAGTTCTACGAGATACTGCACTCCGGCCTGCTCCCAGACCAAAACCGGGGTGGACTTTTGCCCCAACGCCGGTTTGATCACTACGCCAGCAACGTTCCCACCAGCTGTGTCGCCATCGTTCAACACTCCATCTCCCAACATACCAACCACACTCACTGGCTGTGGCCACCAATCCACTGCTTCGGTAATCCAGTCGTACTCTGTCACAGTCAGAGATTGTCCACTGTAAGCTGCGCCGTCTCGCGTCGCTCGTATAACAACTGGACAGACGAGAAATTGCTGCTTACTACGCGGTGGCTCTTGCTCTCCTACCCGCATCGCACGATTACACGGCGAAATGGAGAGTACCAATCCTGCCGCCGCGTTCGTCACTACGCGTGCACTGGTGATTACCTGTGTGTGGGTAACAGGAATAGGGGTAGGTGTGGCAATCACTGGCTCAGGCGTGAACACGACAAAATCCTCTGCCTGTTGCACTGCTTTAGCCAGTACGACTGTACGCTCACCAGTGCGCTCGCCGTACAGGAGCACGGCAATTGAAGGATCGCGCTCCGTGAGCAGTTCTATCTGATGCCGCTTTACCCGTTCCACGCTCGTGACGCGATACTCGACGACTTGCCCACTCCGTAGCCGCAGGTTGACCTGATCGTCTTCGTGCAATTGCGCCACTGCGTTCGCAAGATCAGGGCTGT
>QMOE01000056.1 GCA_003648125.1 Chloroflexota bacterium | reverse complement strand
CGCAGCGAACGAGCGAACGATGGGCTTTGTCATGGCCGCCGACATGCAGCACCTGGCCTACCGCCCGACCCTGCTCGATTCGCCCCCCATCTCTTGGACCCAGGTCGTATCCCCGCCCGTCCCCTTTATCTTCCCCGCCAAAGGGCGCGATAGGCAGATCAACGACGCGACGCTGATCCAATACCTGGCCGCCGGCGGCCAACTGACCGATGCCGAAGGCCACCCGTGGCTGGATGAAGAGGTGATGGTGAGCGTGCTCAGTTTCTACAGCGATTGCATCAGCAGCGGTCCGATCTCGCCCACCTTTCACACTCCCGCCATCTCGCCGACAGTCATCCTCAACATCAGCGATGCGGATCAGGCCTGGGAGCAATTCCAGGCCAGCGGAGGTGGGATGACGGTGGTGCAAGCCAGCCGCTACTGGCGCGAGGCCGACGAGACCGTCGCCGCCGCGCCGATTCCCACCCGCGATGGACAACCATTCAGCATCGCCCGTGGCTGGGTAATTGGAATGGTAGCCGACGATCCGGCCCGCCAATCGCTGGCGACGTTGCTGCTAGAGTGGCTCATCGCCCCGGAGCACAACGCCCAGTGGACACAGGCAGCCGGTTACCTGCCGGGCACACGCGGCGCGCTGCGGCAGTGGGACGTATCTGACACAGACCGGGACATGTTGCGCGGCATTATGGAGGCCGCCGTCGCTGCTCCCCCGCCGGAGGTGATGGCGACCACAGGACGGGCCATGCAGGAAGCACTGGAAGCCCTGCTGAGGAGACGAGTCAACCCAAAAGCCGCGGCCGCGGCCGCGGGCCAGATTCTGGGACAATGACCCATCACGATCTGCGCGCCGACGCGCGCGAGCTACAACGAGCCGCGCTGACCGCCGTCGAGCCGGCGGCCGCGGCGCGCCGCCACGTTCGCCGTGAAGGAGATACGCTCATCATCGCCGGTCATCACTACGACCTGCGCTCCTTTGAGCACGTGTTCGTTGTCGGCGGCGGCAAAGCCGTCGCGCCAATGGCTGCCGCCGTCGCGGACATCCTGGGCAACCGGCTGACCGCCGGAACCGTTGTCACCAAATACGGCCACATCTCCAGCCAATCTCCAAATCTCCAAATCACCGAGGCCGGCCATCCGGTGCCGGACGAGAACTCGGTGCGCGGGGCACAATCTGTTGTCCGCCTGGCACAGCAAGCGACAGAGCACGACCTGGTCATCTGCCTCATCTCTGGGGGTGCTTCCGCCCTGCTGACGCTGCCCGCGCCGGGCCTGACCCTGGCCGACCTGCAACCCCTCACCGGAGCACTGCTGCGCTCAGGCGCGACGATCAACGAATTGAACACCATCCGCAAGCACCTCTCGCGCATCAAAGGGGGCCACCTGGCCCGCCTGATCGCCCCGGCCACATTGATCACCCTCATCCTCTCTGACGTGGTCGGCGACCCGCTCGACGTCATCGCCTCCGGCCCCACCGTGCCCGATCCGACAACTGTGGCCAACGCACAAGCGGTGCTGGCGCGATATGGGATAAAAGAAACCAGGTTTTTAGGAAAAACCCTGGTTTCTCTCCAGGAAACCCCCAAGCCGGGCGACCCAATCTCTGCGCGGACGCAGCACGTCATCGTCGGCTCCAACCGGCTGGCGGCGCTGGCGGCGGTGGAACGAGCGCGCAGCTTGGGCTTTAACACGCTGCTCCTGAGCACCTACATCGAAGGAGAAGCGCGCGAGGTGGCAAAAGTAGCAGCGGCGCTGGCAAAGGGCATCCGCGCCCATGGCGACCCGCTTCCCCCGCCGGCCTGTCTGGTCTGGGGCGGCGAGACGACGGTGACGGTGCGCGGGGAGGGAAAAGGAGGCCGTAACCAGGAGCTGGCGCTGGCAGCCGCGCTGGCATTAGATGGTTGGCCGGACGTACTGCTGATGGCACTGGCAACCGACGGCAACGACGGCCCCACTGACGGAGCTGGCGCAATCGCCACTGGTGAGACAATGACCCGCGCCCGCGTATTGGACCTCGACGCCAGAGCGGCGCTGGCGGCCAACGACAGCTATCCCTTCTTCGCCGCTCTGGGTGACCTGCTCCGCACCGGCCCAACGGGGACGAACGTAAACGACCTGCTGTTCCTGCTGGTGGGAAAAAGTCGTGAGGGCGAGGCAGTGCCTCGCCCCTTCGGCGGGGACGCCCGCACTCCCAGGCAAGATCCGCCACCCGAGCTTTTTGTATCTTCTCAAAAAGTTGGGGCAATGTAGCCAGCAATTCTCAATTTGAGGTGTCATTGCGAGCCCCGGACGTTTTTCCCGGGGCGAAGCAATCTCCTCCAATCGCTTGGAGATTGCTTCGTCGCAAAAAACGCTCCTCGCAATGACATAATGAGAATTGCTGCAATGTAGCCGAGGTTTCCGTACCTCGCAAGTTCAACGCGCTATAGAAAACGCGGCACATCGGGAATGCCCCGGATTATTGAGATGATACAGCTTTTTGTTCTGTGGCAAGAACCATGATATAATCGTATCAGTTCAGTATCCTGGAGCCGACGCAGGGACGAATTGCCAATTTGCCCCACTCGGACAAGTATTGAAATCAAAACCAACTAGAGGAGGTCAACGATGAAAGTCACCACTAAGCAATTCAAGCGCTGCGACTTGGTCACCGCAACCGGCCGTATTGATAGCAACACTGCGCCACAACTGGCAAAAGCCTTTGACGAAATCAGCGCAGCAAACCGATTCAAGATCGTGTTTGATATGGGCGGAGTGGATTTTATCTCCAGTGCCGGCCTGCGAGTGCTAATTAATACACAAAAAAACTGCAAGCGCTGGAACCGAGGGGAACTGCGCCTGGCCAGCGTGCCCCAGCGGATTTACGAGGCTATGGACCTGGCGGGCCTCCTGCCCCTGTTCAAGCTGTTTGACGATGCTACCGAGGCAGTCGGGAGCTTTTAACGCCAACAATCCAAATGTTCCCGTGAGTCGTGGCCGTCTCGGTCGCCTGGACAGGCCGCCGAGACGGCTTTCTTTAGCCGCCGCGCCAAGCAGCAGGCGTAGACGTCCGTCCTACCACTACCTCGCGCCCAGGTCACGCTTTACGTCTCACGTTTCAGTATGGACATCTCCCAAACCCGCACGTTCCCCGGTCGGTTCGACAGCCTGGCAGCCATCAGCAAATTCGTCACCCACGCCGCCGAGACCGCCGGACTCGACGAGCGCGCCGTCTACGCAGTACAGACGGCCGTAGACGAGGCCTGCAGCAACATCATCGAACACGCCTACGGCGGTCAGGATCGCGGCGACATCGAATGTACCTACCGCGCCGGTGACGACGGCCTGACCGTGATTCTCCGCGACCACGGCCGCCCCTTCGATCCCGCCCGCGTGCCAGAGCCAGACCTCCATGCCCCCCTAAAAGACCGTGAAATAGGCGGCATGGGGGTCTACTTTATGCGTCAATTGATGGACCAAGTTCACTTTGAGAGCGCGCCGGATGCGGGCAACGTGCTGACGATGGTCAAGCACAAAGGGCCAGGAACCTCGAGCGACCTATCGCGGCCAGACAGATCCCCAATGTGGCGGGAATTCCTCGACCTGGGCGAGCAGCTAATGGCCCAACCGACGATCTTGGCCCAGAAAGAACTCGTCGTGGAGACGGCTGCCCGGTTGTTGCAGGGACAGGTCAACCTCTGGTTAGCCCCAGAGCTTTACAAACCAGAGTTGGAACAACCCACCCCACCCCCAACCGACTTGATGCGCCGCGCCCTCGACACCGGGAAGCGAGTGGCAGTTTCTTCCCCGCCGGAGGCAATGGAGACCCCGGCCATCGCGCTGCCGTTGCTCGCTCAGGGCACAATCCTGGGCGCGTTGGAGATAGAGCGACCTGGCGGCCCTCCCTTCAGCGATGCTGAAATTGAACTCCTCGACGGCCTGACCACCCAGGCGACCATCGCCTTGCAAGCCGCCCATCAGGTAGCGGTCGAACGCTGGCGAATCGAGCAACTCTCGCTGATAGGCACAGTCAGCGCCCAAATCGCCGACATCCTCGACCTGGACGAACTATCCCGCCGCGTGACTAACCTGATCCTTCAGACCTTTGAATACTACTATGTGGGCCTCTTTATCATAGAACCAGGACAAGAAAGCCTGCGTCTGCGGGCCAGCGCAGGCCAACCCAACCAGGACGAATCGCCGCCAGCCCTACAAGTACGGCTTGGCGATGGGATCATCGGTCAGACAGCCCAAACCGGCGTAGAGATTCTGGCCGGCGACGTGAGCCACGAGCCGCGCTATCGCTACATAGATGCACTGCCCGCGACTCGGTCCGAGGTGGCCCTGCCGCTAAAAATCAAGGAGCGGGTCTTGGGCGTGCTGGACGTGCAGAGTGACCAGCCGGACGGCTTTGACGAGACTGACCTGCTCGTCCTGCGCGCCCTGGCGGATCAAATCGCCATCGCCGTGGAGGATGCCCGCCTCTATAGCGATCTCCGTCGCCGCGCCGATCAACTCTCGGCCGTGGCCGAGGTCAGTCGCGCCGTCGCCTCCATCCTCAACCTGGATACGCTTTTCGAACGAGTCGTGAACCTCATCTACGAACGGTTTGGCTACCCCTTCGTCCACCTGCTCACCGTAGACTCTGCCAGAGGACAAATCGTCTATCGGGCAGGCAGCGGCCCTCGGGGCAAGGTATTACAGGAAGAGGGGCTTGTCTGCGAGATGAGCGATTCAGAGGCTATCGTCCCCTGGGTGGCCTGCCATGGAGAGACGGTACTGGTCAACGACGTCAGCCACGCGTCTCGCTATCACCCCTCCGAGTTTTCAGAGGCCGACACTCGCTCAGAACTGGCTGTGCCTCTTACCTTCGGCGACGAGGTGCTGGGCGTGCTCGATGTGCAGAGCGACCGCCCAGACGCTTTTAGCGAAGGTGACCGTTCCCTACTCGGAGCTTTGGCCGATAGTGTAGCCATTGCGATTCGCAACGCCAACCTCTACCGCTCCGAACGGTGGCGACACCAGGTCGCCGAGAGTATGCGAGAAGTGGCCGGTCTCCTCTCCGCCGAAGTAGCGCTCGAGCAGATGCTCGACGCCATCCTGACCGAACTGGAGCGCACGCTCCCTTGCGATGTGGTCGCCATCTGGCTGCTGCACGACGACGATCTGTGCATATCCGCCATGCACGGCCATGCGGCCGAGATGTGCGTCGGCGATGCGCCGCCCGACGGCGATCCCTGGCTCTACCAGGCGCTAGACGCCGACCAGCCCATCATCCGCACCCCTCAATCTACCTCCGATCCACTGCGGGACGCCCTGAGGTTCCCGCCCGATTACTCCGCCATCGCCGCTCCTTTGCGTGCAGGCGAGCGGCAACTGGGAGTGCTGACCCTGGCCCACCGCGCCTCCGGGCGGTACGGGGCCGAGTCGCAGGCAATGACCGCCGCCTTCGCCAGCTACGCCGCCGTCGCCATCGAGAACACCCGCCTCTACCAGGAGACACAAGAGTTGGCCCGCATCTCCACGGTGATGTTGCGCGTGGCCGAGGCAACCCGGTCGCTGACCACGCTCGAACAGGTACTCGACACCATAGTCCACCTGGTAACGATGCTGGTCGGCGCAGAACGGTGTGCCATTCTCCTGTGGGACAAGTCCGCCACCGCTTTCGTGCCGGCCACCGCTTATGGGATTGGCCCAGAACAAGAGGATACCTTTAACCAATGGCGCGTCGCGCCGGGAGATGAGCAGGCTTTCGATGACATGCTCATAAACCAGACCCCCGTCTTCATCTACGATGTGACGACCGACTCCAGGCTATCGGAGCCGGTTCCCTGGGCACTCGGCTTCGAGTCGCTGCTGCTGCTCCCCCTCCTCGCTCAGGGTGAGGTGCTGGGCGCAATGCTGATTGATTATCAGAGCGACTGGGGCGAGTCCGACGCCAGGGAAGCGCCTCACGACGAGCGGCTGGTGATCATTCAAGGCATCGCGCTCCAGACAGCGGTCGCCGTCGAAAATACAAAGTTGCGGGAAGCGCAACAAGAGGAAGCATACGTATCAACGGCGCTGCTCCAGGTGGCGCAGGCCGTAGCCAGCTTGAACGATCTGGACGACATCCTGAGCACCATCGTCCGCATCACACCCATCCTGGTCGGTGTGGAGCGCTGTATCATATTCCTGTGGGACGACGAGCGCTCCGTATTCCGCGCAGCCCAGTCCTACGGCATCCCTCGCACCACGGAAAAAAGTCTCCTGGCTCAACGCTACGGGCCAGGCGATTTCCCCCTCCTCGACGCCGTCCGCGAGCGCAATCACCTGATCATCTATGACCCCGCCGGGGGAGAAGAATCAATCCCGCCCGACCTCGCGCCTACCCTGACCGGGAACCGCTCGCTGCTGGCAGTCCCTCTCTCGGTGAAGGGCAACGTGCTCGGCGTGATGCTGCTGGAGGAAGCCAGCGTATCACACCGCTTCCGCAAGAGACGGCTAGAGATCATCGCCGGCATCACACAACAGGCAGCCCTGGCCGTGCAAAACGACCGGCTTCAACAAGAGACTACCGAGCACGAGCGGCTAGAACGCGAGCTACAACTGGCTCACGAAATTCAGCAAACATTTATGCCCGACCAATCGCCCGACCTGCCCGATTGGGAACTGGCCTTCAACTGGCGCGCGGCGCGTCAGGTGGCGGGCGATTTCTACGACTTTTTCGAGTTACCAGATCGGCGGCTGGGACTGGTCATCGCCGACGTGGCCGACAAAGGGATGCCGGCCGCCCTCTTTATGGCGCTCACGCGCACCCTGATGCGCGCAGCAGCGCTGGAGGAGACGTCACCGGCGGCCGCCCTGGCCCGCGTCAACGACCTGCTGGTGCCAGACGCCCACGGCGGCATGTTCGTCACCCTCTTTTATGCGATCCTCTCGTTAGAGACGGGAGAATTGACCTACGCCAACGCCGGGCACAATCAGCCGCTGCTGCTGCGCTCCGGCGCAGGGAAACTGGAACAACTCGTCAAAGGGGAAATGGTGTTGGGCGTGATGGCAGGGATGCGATACGAGGAACACGTCGTCTCTCTGGAACCGGGCGACTATGTGCTATTTTACACCGATGGCGTCACCGAGGCATTTTCTCCAGAGGGCGAAATCTACGGTGATGAACGGCTGCGGGCGCTCATCCAGGCCGCCGCCGGCAACTCGGCCCAAGAGATGCTGGACGATATTGACGACTCAGTGGCCGCCTTCATCGGCAACGCCGCCCCATCCGACGACCGAACCACTATGGTGCTGCGCCGGGGATGAATCATCGCTTTGGCTCCACAACATCGAAAGAAGCGACCGCCCCAAGAGGCAATCGCTTCTCCGCATCATGCCCCTGGTGCGATTCGAACGCACGACCTTGAACTTAGGAGGTTCCTGCTCTATCCATCCTGAGCTACAGGGGCTTGTTTTGATATAACTGCTCAAGTGCCGGGCACCTTGAAAACACGGGCTATGCTGAACAGTTACGTTTTGATTATAACACGCTCCTCGCAATGGGACAACACGATGCGCGGCTCTAGATTCTGATGATGGGATCGCCATCAAGCAAGCCGCGAAACAACTGCGCTACGCCCAAAACTGCGGCAGCTGCTCGCGGTAGGTCTCCAGATAATCGTCGAGCACCTGCTGCGCTACGTCCAGGTCAGTGATGACCGGGTCCAGCAGCAGACATTGGAGCGCGGCCTGGCGGTCGCCGCGCACGGCAGCGTCCACGCCCAACCGGACGACGGCGATCTCGCGGCGGCATAACTCGGCGACAGGCTCCGGCAGCGACCCAACGCTCACACCCCGCACCCCCATTCCACTGACCAACCCCGGCGTTTCGACGATGGCCCCGGCCGGCAAGTTGGCGATCTGCCCTACGTTGGGCAGGTTGACCGCCAGGTGATAGTGGTTCCCCGCCCCGGCGACGTTCTCGATCATCTCTAGCGCACCCTCGCTATCGGCCTCGCGCAGGTGGGCGATGGTCGCTTGCCCATCGGCCATCTTGGCGATGTCGTTGAGACCAAACTCGCGCAGTTGGGCCATCAAGTCCCAGTCGTAGAGACTGATCTCGTACTTGTCCCACGGTTTGGTGAGCGGGTCGCTGGCCCAGGGCAAGTACTCGCACAGGTGCTCGTCGCCAGGGATGGGGAAGCAGCCAAACGCCTGGTACACGCGGCGGGTCAGCGGCTCAAAGGTCGGGTCGAAAGCCGCCCAGCGTTCGGCAAAGAGGGGATAGAGATCCTCGCCAGTGCGTCTGTCGCGCAGGTCGAGCATCCAGGTAAAGTGGTTGAGGCCGGCGGCCTTGATGTCCAATCGCTCCATCGCCTGGTGAGATACCCGCGTCAGCAGCGGCCAAAAGGCCGGATCGGCATGCGTGCTGATCTTACCCTCCGGCACCTCGATGTCCAGATCATCCGCCAGCGCCAGCCCCACCATGCCGTACCCGGCGTGAATCTGGTGGCACAGCCCAACGACCTTGATCTCGCTATAGCGGGATACCGCGTCGCAGATACGCATCATCGGGTTGGTAAAGTTGATCAGCCAGGCATCGGGGCAGAGCCGTTCCATGTCGTGTGCGATCTCCATCACCGGGCCGATGTTGCGGGCGGCGTGGGCGAATCCACCCGGCCCGCCGTTTTCGGCGTAGGGCTGGCGCACGCCGTACTTGAGCGGAATCTCGTAATCCGATTTCCACAACTCTTCACGGGGCGGCACCTCGATGGAAAGAACGACAAACTCGGCCCCCTCGAGCGCCTCGGCGTGATGGGTGTGGGTGGTGATGACCATCTCGGCGTCCCACTCCCGGTTGAGCCGTTCGGCCAGCCGCCCAACCAGGGCCAACGACTCTGCATTCAGATCCACCAGGGCCAGGTGACCGGAGCGCAATCGCTCGCTGCCCATCAAGGCAGCCAGGGTGTTGAGTCCGAAACTGGCGCTGCCCGCACCTATGACTGTAATTTTTGTAGGGAGCATGAATTATTCTCCTTGTTGGCTGTGAAGGGAATATCTCCAACACTAAATCCACCCAATACTAATTTGACGATGGCACGCTTGGCTCGCTGCAAGGAGCAGAGCATCCCCCGATACAGAATGACTCTTGCGAGACCCGCCCGACATCGTTGCGGGACAATGATGACTCAGACGGTCAACTCGTCGTCAGCATATCAGGAGATCGTTAGTCTGTCAAGTGCGGCAACCTCTTGGGGTGTCCATCATTTTCTTGCGCGCCGTGGAACACGGTCATTGGAGCGCGGGCATTGGAGCGCGGGCATTGGAACGCGGCCATCTTGGCCGCATGCGGGCGGGGGACGCCCGCGCTCCCAGGCAGTCATCG
>QMOE01000055.1 GCA_003648125.1 Chloroflexota bacterium | reverse complement strand
CCGCCTCCGAACCCGACGGCACACTCACTATCTGTTCCACCATCCCCATCGCCAGCGGGATGGGCAGCGGGGCCGCCGTCTCCACAGCGCTCGTGCGCGCTCTGGCTGGTTTCCTGGGCCACGAGATGGAACCCGCCGAGATCAGCCCGCTCGTGTTCGAGGTGGAAAAAATCCATCACGGCACGCCCAGCGGGATTGATAACACCGTCGTCGCCTACGAGCAACCGGTCTATTTTGTGCGCGGGCAAGCGGTCGAGCGCTTGACCGTCGGTAAATCTTTCACGCTGCTCATCGCCGATACCGGCACGCCCAGCCCCACTAAAAAAGTCGTCGCCCAAGTGCGCCAGGGCTGGCAGCGCGAGGCAGCCCGCTACGACGCGCTGTTCGATCAGATCGGCGACATCACCGCCGAAGCCCGTCAAGCAATTGAAGGCGGGAACGTTGACGCACTGGGGCCGCTGATGGACGATAACCACGAGCTGCTAATCAAAGTGGGCGTCTCGTCGCCAAAACTGGACAATTTGGTGGAGACGGCCCGGTTAGCAGGAGCGATGGGAGCCAAACTTTCTGGGGCGGGGCAGGGCGGGAATATGATCGCGCTGGTGGAGGATGACTTTACGGAGGAAGTAGTCGAAGCGTTAAGGAGAGAGGGAGCAGTACAGGTAATCCACACCCAAGTGAAACGTGAGCAAGAAAGCCAGCAATGACCCAATTCACCACAATCTTTCTAAAACTAGGCGGCTCCCTCATCACCGATAAGAACAGCGCCTACACCGCCCGGCGCAAAACCCTCGCCCGGCTGGCTGGCGAGGTGCATCAAGCCCGCGACGCTAACCCCGACTTTAGTCTCCTCATCGGGCACGGGTCTGGCTCCTTCGGCCACTGGGCCGCCAGGCCCTATGGCACACGGCGGGGCGTGCACACACCAGACCAGTGGCGCGGCTATGCCGAGGTCGCCGCCGCCGCCGCCCGCCTCAACCGCATCGTCAGTGATGCTTTCCTGGAAGCCAGCGTCCCGGTGTTGAGCTTGCAACCCTCCGCCTCCGCTCGCTGCCACAACTATGCTCTAGAGTATCTGGATACGCGCCCCATTCACGCGGCGCTGGCGCAAAAACTCGTACCGCTGGTCTACGGTGACGTCGCGCTGGACGGTGCGCGCGGCGGCACCATCATCTCCACCGAGGACATCTTTCTCTATCTGGCCGATGAACTACGCCCGGCCCGCATCCTGCTGCTAGGCGAGGTGGAAGGCGTACTGGACACCAGCGGCAACGTGATTCCGCGCATCACGCCGGGCAACCTCCCCACCCTGCGGGAGACACTGAGTGGCTCGGCGGGCGTGGACGTCACCGGCGGCATGGAGGACAAGGTGACGCAGATGATCAAACTGGTGCAGCGCTGCCCGGAGACGTGCGTGCACATACTCACTGGCAGCGTGCCGGGGCTACTGCCCCGCGTGCTACTCGACAGCACACTGGACGTGGGGACGCGGATTACGGTTCAATAATTGCTCGACATTGACACAACTGCCCCACACGGTTATAATCCCCCACGTTCACAACATCACTCTACTGAAAGGAACGATTATGAAAAAATCAGAACCCTGGCAACTCGTTGCCATCATAATCCTGGCTCTTGTGGCTCTGTTCGTTGACCTGAACATCGAACATCCAGACTGGGTAACGAACCTGGTCTTTTGGCAACCGGCAGACCAGCGAGACCTGGCGTTACATCTGGGACTAGACCTGCAAGGCGGTCTCCAGGTGCTGCTGGCCGCCGACGTACCCGCAGGAGAAGATATCGACGCCTCTTCGATGGAGACCGCGCGCCGCATCGTCGAGAGCCGCGTCAACAGCCTGGGGTTGACCGAACCGATTGTGCAGGCGCAGGGCGAGCGCCGCATCATCGTCGAACTGCCCGGCATCGAGAATCCAGAGCAAGCCGTAGAAACGATCAAGGGTACCGCGCTGCTCGAATTCGTGGACGTCGGGTACAATCCACTGCAACGCGACACGGTCATCACGACGACTATGGGTGGGCCTAGAGTCATATCATCCGGGGCAGAAGCCACCCCCACCACCGCGATCAGTCCCACGGAGGGAGCAGAAATAGCGGCCCCTGAGCCAACAGAAGAATCTCCCCTCGTGCCAGCGAACCCCACCGACCGCAGTGATATGTACAGCGAACCGCCGGCAATGCAGGTTGACACCAGCAAGGCTTACACCGCCACCATCACGACGGCCAAAGGGAACATCGTCGTTCAACTAGATGCCGAGGCCGCGCCACAAACCGTAAACAACTTTGTCTTTTTGGCCGAGCAGGGCTTTTACGACAATCTGACCTTTCACCGCGTGGAACCCGGCTTTGTTATCCAGGGAGGCGATCCACTGGGCACCGGCGGCGGAGGCCCCGGCTACACCGTGCCGGCCGAGATCGGGCTGCCACACATTGAGGGGGCCATCGCTATGGCCCGCCTGGGGGATGAGGCAAATCCTGACCGGGCGTCCAGCGGCAGCCAGTTCTACATCACCCTGGCCCCCACCCCTCAACTGGACGGCGCTTATACCGTCTTTGGTCAGGTGATCGCCGGGATGGACGTTGTCAAGTCCATCGCCGTCGGCGACGAGATTGAGAGCATCACCATCACCACCGGCGGCGGCTCAGAAATTACCGCCACGCCCGAACCGGTGATATACGAGACTATCTTTACCGGTGCTGGCATAGAGGCCGTGGCCCCAAACGTCACCCAGAATAACGAGTACATCGTCGAGTTCAAACTGAATCCCGAGGCCACCGAGATATTTGCAGAGTACACTGCTTCCCACATAGGGCAGTTTCTATGCATTGTACTGGATAATACTGTCATCTCCTGCCCACGAGTAAACTCGGAAATCCCCGGAGGCGAAGGATACATCGAAGGCAACTTTACACCCGACTCTGTCAATCAACTTACACTTCAACTGCGCTACGGCGCGCTGCCCATACCGCTGCGGGTGGAGAGTTTTAACCGCATCGGGGCCTCGCTGGGAGCCGAGTCGGTGGAGAAATCAGTCCGCGCCGGAGTGATCGGCCTGGTGATCGTGCTGCTCTTTATGCTGATTTACTACCGGTTGCCGGGCGCGCTGGCCGACGTCGCGCTGATCATCTATGTGCTGCTCAACCTTGCGCTCTACAAACTGGGACCGATCACGCTCACGCTGCCAGGCATCGCCGGGTTCATCCTCTCGGCGGGAATGGCAGTGGACGCCAACATCCTCATCTTTGAACGCATGAAGGAGGAATTGCGGCACGGACGAAACCTGGCAAGTGCCATCGAGGCCGGCTTTACCCGAGCCTGGCCCTCCATCCGCGATGGGCAGCTTTCGACGCTCATCATCTGCGTCATTCTCTTCTTCTTCGGCACGAACTTTGGGGCCAGTATCGTCAAGGGCTTTGCCATCACGCTGGCTATCGGCACAATCATCAATATCTTTACCGCCGTGTTCGCCACACGCACTTTTGTACGCCAGGTCGCCGCCTCCGCTGGCGACTGGCTGGCCGAACGCAATTGGTTGCTGGGGGTATAGCAATGTTCAATATCGTCGAAAAACGAAACTGGTACTTTATCTTTTCCGCCATCCTGATTCTGTTGAGCATCGGGGCAATGGTCGCTTCAGTCATCAAATTCGGTCAGCCCTTGCGGATCGGCATTGACTTTACCGGCGGGAGCATCCTCGTGCTCAAGTTCGATCAAACGGTGAGCGAGGACGCCATCCGCGCAGTCTTTAACGATCACGGACTAGAGAGCGCCATTATACAACCACGGGGAGCGCCAGAAGATAATGCCTGGCAAGTACGCACCCAAGAGATCACAGCCACCAAAATGGGCAGCATCTTGGACGCGCTCGAAGCACAGGTGGGAACGATTGATGAGGACGCGCTCAACTTTGACACCGTCGAACCGGCTGTGGGCGGCGAAGTCGCCCGCGCCGCCGGCATAGCGATCCTGGTCTCTTCACTGATCATCGTGATGTTTATGTGGTTCTCCTTCCGCCGCGTTCCCAACGCCTTCCGCTACGGCGTGTGCACGATTGCTGGGATGGCCCACAACCTGATCGTCTCCTTCGGCTTTTACGCGCTGATGGGCATCATCGCCGGTTGGGAAGTGGACGCACTCTTCCTCACCGCCATCCTGACCGTGATCGGCTTCTCGGTACAGGATGTGATCGTCGTCTTTGACCGCATCCGCGAAAACATCCCCAGGCACAAAGCTGAACCGTTCGAAAAAGTGGTCAACCGCTCCATCCTGGAGACCATTCACCGCTCGCTGGCGACGCAGCTCAACGCCATGTTCGTCATGATCGCCATCATCCTCTTTGGGGGGGCGACCATCAAGCCTTTTATCGCCACTATGCTGGTCGGGATGGTGAGCGAGACCTACTCGGCCATCTTTATCGCCGTGCCACTGCTGGTGGTATGGGAAAAGGCCGCCGCCCGACGCAAATTGGCACAGGTAACGGTATAGGAGTCCAGAATGCGCGCTCTACTGCTGGATGAAGAACTAGAGTTAGTCGAGAACTATCCCCCCCCCTCCACACCGTCGGGGGAGGCACTCATCCGCGTGAATGTGGCCGGAATCTGCAACACTGACCTGGAACTGGTGAAGGGGTACATGCAATTTCAGGGCGTCCCCGGCCACGAATTCGTCGGGGTAGTAGAACGAGCGCCCAGCGCAGAAGAATGGGAGGGTCACCGCGTGGTGGGCGAGATCAACGTCGCCTGCGGCAATTGCCCTACCTGCCTGGCCGGACGTCCCACCCACTGCCCCAACCGCACTACGTTGGGCATCGCTGGCCGCGACGGGGCCTTTGCCGAGTATCTGACGCTGCCCATCCGCAACCTCCACCCCGTGCCGGATTCCATCCCCGATAAAGTCGCCGTCTTCACCGAGCCGCTGGCCGCCGCCTGTGAGATTCTCCAGCAGGTACACGTCCGCCCCACTGACCGCGTCGTCGTACTGGGCGACGGCAAGCTGGGGCTGTTGTGTGCGCAGGTGATGGCGCTCACCGGCTGCGACCTGACCGTCGTGGGCCACCATCGAGATAAGCTGGATATCCTGGCGCAGCGAGGAATTTCCACGGAACTGGAGGAGGAAGCGGTCGAGGCCGGTGCCGATGTGGTCATTGAGGCCACCGGTCACCCTGGGGGATACGCGGCGGCGCGGCGACTCGCCCGCCCGCGCGGCACACTAGTGCTGAAATCTACCTTTCGCGACCCGGTTGACGCCGATCTGACGATGGCCGTGGTGAATGAGGTCACACTGATCGGCTCCCGCTGTGGGCCATTCGCGCCGGCGCTGCGATTGCTGGAGCGCGGACTGGTGCAAGTGACGCCGCTAATTCAGGCTCGCTATCCGCTTTCGGAGGCGCTAACCGCCTTCGAGCACGCCGCCCGACCGGGCACGCTCAAGGTGTTGGTGGATTTAACCTAAAGATCTCGCAGGCCGCACCACAAATCAAGCGTCCTGCTGCACCGGCAGCGTGAACATAAATGTCGTCCCCTTCCCCTCCACGCTGCTGACAGTGATTCTCCCTCCGTGAGCCTCGACGATCTGCCGCGTGATCGTGAGGCCCAAGCCTGCCCCCAACGCCTGATCCTCCGCCCCCGGCACGCGATAGAAGCGTTCAAAGACACGGGGTAATGCCTGCGCCGGAATGCCAGGGCCGGTATCGGCGACGCTGACGGCCAAATGATCTCCCTCGTCACTCGCCGTGACCATGATGTTATCGCCCGCCCGGCAGTACTTGATCGCGTTACCCAATAGATTGAGCATCACTTGATGCAGGCGTTGCGCATCTCCCACGATAGAAGGTAAAGTAGCCGGCACAGCGACCGAGACCCCGATATGTTTAGCATCTACCTGAGGTGTCAACACATTGACCGCCATGCGGATCACCGTGTTCAGGTCAACCGGATCCTGGGCCAGGCGGGCGCGGCCCGACTCTAGCCGCGCAAAGTCGAGGAAATTCCTCACCATCTCGTTGAGGCGTTCAGCCTCATTCAAAATAATGTCCGAAAACTGGCGATTCTGCTCCAGCGTCGCACTGGAACGCTGCATCAGTTCGGCATAGGCAACGATGGCCGCCAGAGGCGTGCGTATCTCGTGCACCATTTCGGCAATCAAATCGGATTGCTGAAAAAGCAGGGCATTCTGCACCGCCACCGCCGCCTGATCGCCAGCACAGTCAACAACTCGAGGTCTTCGTCACTGAACTCGCTCCCCTGCCTCTTGTTCATCGCTTCCAGCACACCGATCACCTTATCCCTGATGATCAGCGGCACGGCCAAAATGGAACGAGTGACAAAACCAGATTGCTCATCCGTCCGGCGGTAGGCGTGGCGGGGGTCCTTGCTAACGTCTTGGACAACCAGGGATTCGCCGGTCTGCACAACCTGCCCGGCGACGCTGCCCTCCATCGGGACGACAATCGAACGGACACCTTGCAAATTAGTCGCCGCCTCAAAATACAACTGGCCGCTCTTGCGATCTACCAACAAGATTGAGCCGGCTTCCGTCTGGGTAAGCTCCCGCGCTGCCGAGACGATACAATACAGCAGCGGGCGCAAGTCGAGCATCGCAGCCAGGGAACGATTGATCTCTAACAACCCCTCCAGGCGTTCTATCCGATCCTTCATTTGCTGCTCTGTAGATTGCCCATCCATCATTTTACTACTACCCTCTACTAGTGCCTTCAATGCAAATCCGCGCCACGAGAGGCAACACCTCGACAACATCACCGCGAATGACCACATCGGCAACAGCGTCAATATAAGTGGGCATCAGGTTGACTACGATGAGGCGACCGCCGTGCTCGTGCACCAGAGCCGGCAAACGCAAAGCCGGCATGACCTCTAAAGATGAGCCTGCCACCAACATCAAGTCAGCCTGGCGAATATGTGCCATCGCCGCGTTGACCACCTTGATCGGCAACTGCTCGCCAAAAAGCACGACGTTGGGCTTCATCACTCCACCGCACGCGGGACAGCGGGGCGCCTCGCCTGAATTGAGAAAGTCCTCCAGCAGGTCGCCGATGTGCAGCACCTTGTAGCACCTGATACAAGTCGCCTCCCGCAAATGGCCGTGTATCTCCAATACCTCACGCGAACCAGCCCGCTGGTGCAGACCGTCAATGTTCTGCGTGATGATCGCCTCCAACCAGCCCTCCTCCTCCAGTTCTGCCAGCGCCCTGTGACCGGCGTTAGGCTCGGCTGCCAGCAACGTTTTCACCAGCGACCGCATCCAATCATAGAACGCCTGGGGATTCCGGCGAAAGGCGTAAACCGAGGCAACTTCCATTGGGTCAGCGCGCTCCCACAGCCCAGACCCAGGCGTGCGAAAGTCGGGAATGCCGGATGGGGTACTTGAGCCTGCACCAGTCAGCGCGACGGCGTGACTGGCTTCCCGCAACAGCGCGGCAGCGCGTTTGATGTCGTCCCAAGTTTCGTCAGTGTCGTGCACACTCACCTCACAGATCGAGAGGCATCGGACGACGGTCTACGGGTAGGGAACAGACCCAGCATCTCCGCCATACATAGCCGCTTGAAAAAGGAAAAAGAGATGGGTAAAGGCAGGTCGAATGGACATACTCAAGTATTGGCCATGTGCTCCGCGAGGGTACGGAATTGGCGAACAACCAGACTGTTCGGTTGCGCCATCACCATCGGAATCCCCCGCTCGGCTGCCTGAAACGCCAGGTCAGGGGCCGGGGTGATTACTCCCGCTATGTCTTGCTGTAGTATTCCCTCCACCGTATCTTTGGTAAAGGTTGTTGCGGTGGGGGCTTTATTGATCAGCACCACCTTGATTCTGTGGCGGGGCAGCTTTAGCGATTGGGTCATTTCGCCTAGCAATGCCTGCGCCAACGTGAGCGATATACGCTGCGGCTCAATTGACACAATGACTTGATAACATCCCTGTAGTAAACGCTGGTTCGTCTCACTCAGACCCATCCCCAAATCCAGTAAGAGGTAGTCAGCCATAGATCCGAGATGTCGAATGATGATTTCGGCATGGGACAAGAGTACCGGCGCTGCCACTCCGGGCGGCTCGACCTGCCCGCTCAAGAGCAACACGCCAGTAGAATGCTCATCCAATTGAGCTTCTACCGTCCTTGCGTCAATGCGCCCGGCTGGTTGCTCCAACAACTGCACCAGCGCCCCGTGACGTCGCAACCCCAAGTGCATGGAGGCAGTAGCCAGACCAGGCCGCAATTCGGCCAGTATGACCTTTTGTCCTTTCGCCGGCCCTTGAGCCAGAGCAACGGCAGTATTGACCGCCAAAGTAGTAGTGCCCACACCGCCCTTGGAGCCGAGGTAACCAAAAATCTTGGCTCTCACCGGAGGCTGTTCCTCTAGCTGCCTGCGTTTAGAGCGCAATAGCACGGCTTCCACGTGGGAGGCCAACTCGTTTGGATGAATAGGCTTGGTCAGATAATCATCGGCCCCGGCCTGAAACCCAGTCACCTTCTCATCCACCTGCGTCTTGGCGGTGAACATGATAATGGGCAGATCGGCTGTAATGGGATTGGCGCGAAGCCGGCGGCAGACCTCGTAGCCATCCATATCGGGCATCATAACGTCTAGAATGACCAGGTCGGGATTCTCCGATAGGGCCTTTGTCAATGCCTGCGCCCCCGACTGGGCGGCAGTAATTGCGTATCCCTGCCGTTGCAACATCAGCCCAACCAGCCGCACGCTTTCTAGCTCATCATCGACAATCAATATCTTTTTGACCATCGCAACCTCCGCGTATTACTGTAGCACAGAACGAGCCAGTTGGCAAGAAAGAAAAAAGCAACTGCTCAGGTGCCCGGCACTTGAGCGCCGGGCACCTGAGCAGGCTGCCCCGAGCGTATCCGAAGGGACGATGCAATCTCCTGCTTCGTCAAGACCTCGGTTTTCTAAAACCTCCGAGGTCTGTAGGATCTTTAGCTCACACCAATCTCCTTGCTGCTCTCCCACAGTCCGTGCAGGTTGCAGAAGGACATCGCACGCAACGCTCCGGGCTTGTCCACCGTCAACGACACACTCGCCGCGGGCGTCGTGAAAACAGTTCCCTCTCCGTGGCCGCTGAACTCAAAGTGACCCACCTGGAAAGGGAACTGGGTCCCTTCCGGCTGAAAGTAGAGCGCGATCCAACTGATGAGGTGCTCAGCGGTGTTGGGATGAGCGATCTCCCTTCCCACGCTCACCTGCACCTCAAACACCTCACCCGCTTTCACCTCGTCCGGGCACTCGATCACCGGCGCGTGCTTTTCCTTCTTCCAATCTGTGGTCTGAATTCCAAAACCCATCGTTATCTCCTCTCCTTCATCAGTTGAATGTCTTCGACGATAGCCTCCAGATCCTCCTCGTG
>QMOE01000054.1 GCA_003648125.1 Chloroflexota bacterium | reverse complement strand
CTGCTCCATCAAGCGGTCGCTGATGTCCTCGGTGGAGCCGGGGCCGAGCGCGACGACGGTGCGCCCCTGGCGGTGCCAGCGGTCAATGAATTCGTTGGCGGCCTCGATCAGCTCGTCCTCGCGGCGGATCATCGCCATGTCCTCGAACGCGACACGCGCCCCGGCGAACGATTGATCCAGTAATCCATAGACGACGTGGTGCCGCAACCCCGCGTCCCGAAAGACCTGCGCCACGCGGTGGATGCTCTCGAACTCGTTGTGGAGATACCAATGGTCAGAGACGGTCGTCGTGCCGCTCTTGATCATCTCCAGCGCGGCGATCTGCGCCCCGACCTCGGCGTGCCAGGCGTTGATGTGGGAGGCGATGGGGAAATTGAAACGCCAGTTCCAGGGATCAAAGTGCATGTCGTAGCCGATGCCCTCGATCAGCGCCTGGTAGACGTGGGTGTGTGTGTTGACCAGTCCCGGCAGCGCGACCTGGCCCTGGGCGTCGATGACTTTTTTGGCTGGTTGAGAAACCGTTTCTTCAACACTAACGATCTCCCCTTTATTGACGGCGATGCTCCCCCGGCGCAACTCTCGCCGCCGGTCATCCAGCGTGATTATCGCCGCGTTGTCAATTCGCAAATCGAGCATTATGCTTTCTCGTAGGGCTTGGCGACGTAAGCCGGCGGTTCCGCCTTCCCCATCGCGCCGACCAGAGCGATAATCGTCAATACGTATGGCAACGTCCGCAAGAACTGGGGAGCGATGGGCACGTTGGCCGCCTGGGCCGCGGCCTGGAGCGCGTCGGCAAAGCCAAAGAGCAGGCAGGCGAACAGCGCGCCCCACGGGTTCCAGCGTCCAAAGATCATCGCCGCCAGGCCGATGAACCCGCGTCCCGCCGTCATCAGCTTGACGAACTGGGCCAGGTAGGAGACCGACAGGAACGCGCCGCCCAGGGCCGCCAGAAAGCCGCTGATCAGAACACCGGCGTAGCGCATCCCATAGACGCTGATGCCGACCGTCTCGGCGGCGCGGGGATTCTCGCCCACCGCGCGCAGTCTCAGCCCAAATGGTGTCTTGAACAGGACGTACCAGCTCAGGGGCACCATCAGCAGGCAGATATAGACCAGCGGGCTTTGCTCTCCCAGGATCGGCCCGATGATGGGCAGGTCGGCCAGGATGGGGACGCGCCATTCGTGGATGCGCTCGACGATGGGGGAGATGCCCTGCGAGCCGAACAGTTTTAGGAGCAAGAAACTGGGCAGCCCCGCGCCCAAGATGTTGATTCCCGTGCCGACGATGGCTTGATCCGCCCGCATATTGATGCACATAAAGGCGTGGATCAGGCTGGTCAGCATGCCGGCGACGATCGCGCACAGGACGCCGATCCAGGGGTTGCCGGTGTAGTAAGAGCCGACGACCGCCGCAAATGCGCTGATGAGCATGACGCCTTCCAGCGCAATGTTCAAGACGCCTGACCGTTCGGAGAAAATTCCGGCCAGCGCGGGGTACAGAATCGGCGTCGCCGCTCGAATCGCGGCCGCAAACAGGGTGATGCTCAGGACTTGTGACCAGGCTTCCATAACTTTACCTTTCAATATCGTGGGGGGCTTGCCCCTGTCCTTCAGGGCGACCGCAAGGGTGCGCCCCTACTTATTGAGAAGATACCCTCTCTTCCCGTTTTGAACCGAGGCGCAGTACCATCCGCTCCAGAATCGGGCGCAGGGTCTGGTTTGTGGCGGTGAAAAAGATGATCAGCGCGGTCAAGATGAGGACAATGTCTTTGCTGATCTGGGCAATAGCCTGCATCGTGATGGAACCGCTTCTCAGCACGCCAAAGAGGAAGGCGGAAGCGACCACTCCGGCCGGATGGAGCAATCCCAGCAGGGCGACGGCAATTGCATCCCAGCCGTAGCCGGGCGAGAAGGTGGCGTAGAATTTATAGTGGACGCCCAGCACCTCTACAGCGCCCGCTATGCCGCCCAATGCGCCGCTAAGGAACATGGCCCACACCATCATGCGCCCCGGCTTGATGCCCGCGTACTCGGCGGCGGCGGCGTTGAAACCAACCGCCCGCATTTTGTAACCCAGGCGGGTCTTGAATAAAAAGACCCAGACCAGCGCCGCTATCGCCAACGCGATAAATATGCCTCCACTCAGTCGCGTGCCCTCCCAGATGCGCGCCAACTGCGCTGTTGGCAGGACGTCAGGCGAGACCGGCAACTCGTTGTCCGCCTTCATCGGGCCGCCCACCGCGATCATGTAAGCAGCGACCTGAAAGACGATATAGTTCAGCATGATCGTCGTGATCACCTCGTGGATCTTGTGACGCGCCTTGAGATAGCCCGGAATGGCTCCCCACAGCCCTCCGGCGAGAGCGCCGCCCAATATCGCCAGCGGAAGGTGGATCACTTGCGGTAAATCCCAGGCGTAGCCGATGTAGGCCGCTGCCATACCGCCCAGCACGATCTGTCCCTCTACGCCCATGTTGAACAGCCCGCAGCGGAACCCCAGGGCCACCGCCAGCCCGCCAAAGATCAACGGAGTCATTGAGAGCAGTGTCTCGGCGATGTAACGATTAGAGCTGAAGGCCCCCTTGTACAACGCGCTGTAGGCTTCGACCGGGCTTTCCTGAAAGGCCCATAAAAATAGCGCGCCCGCGACGAACGCCAGAAACACGCCCAGGACAAACTGCGCGGGGCTGATGAGCGACATTAAGGGTGAGGTTCGCTTTTTCTTGTTCTTTGCCATGCTAGACACCGCCTTCCTGACTACCGGCCATCAAAAGCCCCAGGCGTTCGGGCGTGGCCTCGCCAGCCTCGAACTCGCCGACGATTTCCCCTTCGTACATGACCAGGATCCGGTCGCAGAGATCGAGTATCTCGGTCAGTTCCATCGAGATCAACAACACCGCCTTGTCCTGCTCCCGCAGTTCGACCAGCTTGTTGTGGACGAACTCGATGGCCGCCACGTCGAGGCCGCGCGTGGGTTGCGCGGCGATGAGCACCTTGGGGTCGCGCTGAAGCTCGCGGGCCACGATTGCCTTTTGCTGATTCCCGCCAGAGAGGGTGCGGGCCAACACGTCCGGCCCCGGCGCGCGCACATCGAACATCTCGATGGATTCACGCGCAAACCGGTCAGCCTCGGCATAGTCCAGCATTGGGCCGTGGATGAAAGGGGGCGAATCCTCGAAACCCAGTATAAAGTTATCAATCAACGAAAAGTTCATCACCAATCCGCGCCGCTGGCGATCCTGAGGAATGTGTCCCAGGCCGGCGTACATCCGTTCGCGCGGCGTCATATCAGAAATTTCAAGAGCGTCCAGGGAAACCCGCCCGCTTTCACGCCGTCGCAGGCCGGTGATGACCTCGACCAGTTCCGACTGCCCATTCCCGGCCACACCGGCGACGCCCACGATCTCTCCGGCTCGCACCTGGAGCGACACATCCTTCAGCGCGGGCAATCCCCGTGAATTGTTGGCCCGCAAACCCTCCACGCGCAGTTTGACCTCTCCCGCCGCGTGATCTTTTTTCTCCACGCGCAGCACGACGTCTCGCCCGACCATCATCCGCGCCAGGTCTTTGAGGCTCACGTCCTGCGTCTCGACCGTGCCCACCACCCGGCCGTCTCGCAGCACCGTCACCCGGTCGCTGATTTCCTTGACCTCTTGCAGCTTGTGAGTGATAAAGATGATCGTGTGGCCCGCCTCTCGCAGCGAGCGCATGATGGCGTACAGCTCTTCGACCTCTTGAGGGGTCAGAACGGCGGTCGGTTCATCCAGGATCATGATCTCTGCGCCCCGCGATAGCGCCTTGAGGATCTCGACCCGCTGCTGCATCCCGACGGGGATGTTGCGGATCAACGCATCCGGGGTCACTTTTAGGCCGTAGCGCTTGGAGAGTTCGGTCACCAGTTCCCTGGCCCGCTTGATGTCGAGACTCGGCCCTTTACGGGGTTCGTTCCCCAGGACAAGGTTTTCGGCGACGGTGAACACGGGGATGAGCATAAAGTGCTGGTGAACCATGCCGATTCCGCGCCCGATGGCGTCGAGGCAACTCCCAAACTGAACTGGTTTTCCATCCAGCAGGATTTCTCCTTCGTCGGGAGCGGCCAGCCCGGAAAGGATGTTCATCAGAGTAGTCTTGCCCGCGCCGTTTTCCCCCAACAGGCCGTGAATCTCCCCTTTTTCTACCTCCAGGCAGACGTGGTCGTTTGCCAGGACGCCCGGAAACTGTCTGACGATATTTTTCATTTCGACGGCTGTGGTCAAGGGCTTGCTCCTTTTCTGGGCACTGGATACCTTCTTGTAGGTCGGATTTGTTATCCGACCTATGGCGGTTAGCAAAACCGCCATACTTTGCATCTGGTAGGGGCGACCGCAAGGGTCGCCCCTACCGTTCGTTCGATCCTAAAGGCCCGATATGTCAGGCGGGGTGAACGACTCTAGCTCGTCCAGCGTCGCTGGCGGCGCGATCTCGCCGTCAATGATCATCTGCTTGAGCGCGTCAATCTTGGCGATGGTGTCGGCTGGCACGTTTTTGTCGGTGCTGGGGGCATAGTCAATGCCGCCCTCCTTGATGCCATAGCGGTAGGAGCCGCCCTCGAACTCGCCATTGATGACCATCTGGCCCACGTCGTAGACGCCCGCGCCGAGTCCCTTCATCATCGAGCTGATGACGTTGTCGGGCGCGAGATAGTTCTGGTCGCGGTCCACGCCGATGACCATTTGATCCCGCTCCACGGCGGCGTCTATCACGCCGGTGCCGGTGAACCCGGCCACCTGGAAGACCACGTCGGCGCCCTGGTCGTACTGCGCCAGCGCCAACTCTTTCCCCTTGGCCGGGTCGTTGAACGCGCCGGCGTAGGAGACGAGCACTTCCATATCGGGGTCAATGGTCATCACGCCGGCGCGGTAGCCGGCCTCGAACTTTTTGACCACGTCCGTCTCCATGCCGCCGACGAAACCGACCTTGCCGGACTCGGTCATGTAGGCGGCGATGGCGCCCATCAGGAACGCGCCCTCGTTCTCGGCGAACTGGATGCAGGCCACGTTAGGCTGATCCACAAAGTTGTCAATCAGCGCAAAGTGGATGTCTGGGTAGAGCGGTGCGACTTCGTTGACGGCATCCTTGAGCAAAAAGCCCACGCCCACGATCAGGTCATCTTCCTGCTCGGCCAGCGTGCTGAGATTGGGCACGTACTGCGCCTGCTCATTCGTCTCGACGACCTTGATCTGGATACCGAACTCTTCGTTCAGCGCGGTAAAGCCTTCCCATGTCGCGTCGTTGAACGCCTGGTCGCCCAGGCCGGACTGGTCGGTGACCATGGCAAAGGACATATCCGAAGCGTCCGCAGCCGGCTCTTCCGTTGGTTCTACTACGGGTTCTTCAGTCGACTCGGTGACTGCGAACGTGCAAGCCGGCAACAACATCGCCGCCACGAGCAACAACATCATTAACTTGGTCAGGTGTTTCATTTCTTTCTACCTCCTAATCTGGTATGTTTTTCACAAAAGGCGAGACACTTGATTCTCTACAACAAAACGCAATAGCCACCACCTCCTTCACGTTTGCTTGCTCGGAAGAACACTAGAACGAATTGAGAATGAAACGGATTTTCTCTCACGCGACCATTAGTTTTATGTCATTGCGAGTCCTTCGATACCTCAGGGTAAACTCCGCGAAGCAATCTCCTGCCCTCAACACGTAAGCAACGGTGGAGATTGCTTCGTCACTTTGTTCCTCGCAATGACAGGCTGAGTAGTTACGTTCTCTCAATCCGTTCCTTTCCCAATCCGTTGTTGTGCCCCGCCGCCTCCAACGCAATTCCCACGTACACCCGAGTCGCGTCGAGGAGTTGCGGAATACTCAGCTGTTCCTCGTCGGTGTGACACAGGCCGCTATCGCCCGGCCCGTATTGCACCGTTGGAATGTTCAAATCGTTGATCAGAAAATCCATCTCGTTGTAGCCATCGGTAAAATAGACCTCCGCCGGGGTGCCGACGATTGACTCGTGATGGCGCGCCACCATCTCCCGGACGGGCGCGCCTGCTGGCGTGACGGTCGGACGGAGACCCCGTTCGCGGATCGGCTCCCAGTCCCAGTCGGGGCGGGCGACGCTCAGAGCAGCATCCACCGGAAGACGGTCGAGGATGGCTTGAACCTCTCCCAATACCGTCTCTTGGCTCTCACCCGGCACGGTGCGCCGGTCGAACCACAGCAAACACTCGTCCGGCACAATGTTGTAGGCCCGCCCGCCCTCAATGACGCCCAGGTTCAGGCTGCCCCGCACCGGCCCATACCCCGGAATAGTATACTCTGGATAGTCCAGTTCTTCAAGCGCCGTCGCTACCCGCATTGCATGGTGGACGGCGTTGACGCCCAGCCAGGGACGCGCCCCGTGAGCCGCCTTGCCCTGTACGCGAATCTGGAAAGGCAGCGTGCCCTTGCAACCGACCACCAGTCGCAGCGCGCTCGGCTCGGTGACCACAGCCTGGCGGGCCTGGAGACCGCGCTCGACCAGTGCCATGCTTCCCCGGTGTTCCGATTCCTCATCCACGACCAGGGCCAGTCCCAGGCTGCGCTTTAGCCGGACTCCCGACCGGGCGATGGTCGCCAGCGCCATGACGGACGCGGCTAACCCGCCCTTTTGATCCACCGATCCCCGGCCCCAGATATGATTGTCTGCTATCTCGGCCGATAGCGGATCGGCCATCGCGCCAAAGGGGACGGTATCCATGTGCGAGTGAAAGAGCAGACTCAACTCTGGATCGTCGCCGGGCAAGAGGGCCAGCAGGTTGTACCGCTCCGCCGCTGCTTCTTGCAGCTCGACCCGCAGGCCGAACTCTTCCAAAGCGCGAGCCAGGAAGTGGCCCAGGTCGCCTTCCCCGCCGGTGACGCTGGATTGCCGGACGATTGCCTGGGTGAACTGCACCACCTCGTGGGGAGAGAAACTTACGGGGTCGGCCAACCGTTTACCTCCCACAGCTTTATCGCTTCCGCTTGCGTCTTGGCTCGCACTGACTCCTCGTCCACCAGCAGGAACTCGCCGTCCTTCATCACCACCTGGCCGTCAATGACCACCGTGTTCACGTCCACCCGCTCGCACGTGCCGACGATGTAATTCGCCACGTTGATCTCGAACAGGGGCACTGTGGCGCGGTCGTTGAGCAGCACCACGTCCGCTTTCTTCCCGACTTCCAGGGAGCCGATCTGGTCCTCCATCTGCAACACTTTGGCACCTTCGATGGTCGCCATACGCAGCATTTGCTGATCGGGCAGCATCTCCAAATTCTCGTACTTGATGCGGTGGATCATCTGGGCCGTGCGCATGATCTCGAACATCGAGTGCGTCTGGCCGTCGGTGCCCAGCCCGACCGTGACCCCCTCCGTGATGAAGGGCATCATGTCGGGCCAAAAGCCAAAGATGGCGTTCGATTCGGCGTTGTGCGCGATTTTGACGTCGTACTTTTTGAAAATCGCCGGGTCTTTCCAGGGGTCGAGGTAGCTGCAATGGAACAGAATCAGGTCTGGCCGCAGAAAGCCAATCTCCTCGAGATAAGCGGTGGGGCGCAGGCCAAAGCGCCGCGTTGTGTCGTAGACGTGATAGCGGTCGTCCGCCATGTGCATCATCACCCCGGCGCCGATCTCGTCCGCTGTGGCGCGTACCTTTTGCAGCAGTTCGGTCGAGCAGGTGAACGTGGTGTGGACGCCGATGCGCCCGGTGACGCGGTTGTTACGCGCCTGGGCCTTTTTGATAAAGTTGACGTTCTCCTCCAGCCCCAAGCGCGCGTTCTCCTCGCTGATGCGGCCCGTCGTCTCGAACGAGAGCACCGCCCGCATGCCGGATTCCATCGCCGCCCGGTCCACATAGTCCAGCGCGCCGGGGATGGCGTAGGAGCCTTCGGCTGTGTCGGTGGTGGTCGTCATGCCGCTGCGGATGTGCTCGATCATATTCGCCAGCGTGCCGACGTACATCTGCTCCTGCGTCACTCGATCCTCCAGCAGCGGCAGCCAAAAGCGCTCCATCCAGGAGATGAAGGAATAGTCCACGTTATCGAACCCAGAGGCCGGGATGCTGCGCACGACCGAGCTATACAGGTGGTTGTGACAACTCACAAATCCCGGAATGACCACCTTGCCGGAAGCGTCAATGACCTCGGCCCCTTCCTTGTCGCCCACCTCAGTGGCCGGCCCAATCTCTTTGATGACGTTATCTTCAATGTAGATGCTCCCATTGCGAAAGATGCGGTCGTCGGCGTCAACCGTAACGACCAGTCCGCCTTTGATGAGTAACTTGTTCATCAGCCTCTCCTTTTTAATTCTCTAATCCCGCTGGCCGCGCCATTGCGCAAAAAGTTGATGTCGGTCGAGTAGCACATCAACTGCATTCCCCGTCGCTGCCACTCGGCCAGCCAATCCAGATTGGCAATGTGGATGCCGCAGGGAATTTTGTGTTTCAGGGCGGCGTCCAACACGCGCTGGATCGGTTCCTCCAAAGCGCCTAGCTTGTCATCATCCCGCACGCCCATACTGAGTGCCAGGTCGTTCGGGCCGAGGATCGCGCCGCCCACGCCGGGCACGGACAGCAGATCGTCAATATCTTGCACGGCTTCTGCCCGCTCGATTTGGAGGATGATCATGTTCTCCCGATTGGCCTCCTCGGTAAATTCCCACAGGTTCTGCCCGGCAAAATCGTTGTGCCCTTTGGTCACCGAGCAGCCGCGATCCCCGACCGGCGGGTACATGGTACACTCGATGATGTGTTCGACCTGGGACTTTGTTTCTATGCGCGGGATCATGATGCCTTGTGCGCCGGCGTCAAGCGCCCGCGCCATGAGGTGATACTCGTCGTTCGGCACGCGCACCAGGGGCACGACGCCCGCCAGGCGGGTCACTTGGACCATCGTGGCGATGGTTTCCATATTGAACGGGCCGTGCTCCATATCGAAAAAGACAAAGTCGCAACCCGCCAGTGCCATAACCTGGCCGACGGCCGTCCAGGGCACGGCCTGCATCATCGTCCCGTAGACGGGGTTTCCTTGCTCAAGTTTTCGCCGTAATGCGTTTGGTTTCATTGTCAATGTCTCCTTTTACGAAATCGTGCGGCGGTGTTCCCAGACCTCTGGGTTGGCGAGATTCAGCGGTTTTTCCCCGCGCAGGACGCGCAGAACTTCTTCCACCGCCATCAAGCCCATCCGCTGGCGGCCCTCGTCGGTGAAACTGGCCAGGTGCGGCGTGAGCGCCACCTGATCCATCTGGAAGAGTGGATTGTCGGGGGCGGGGGGTTCTGTGTCGTAAACGTCGAGTCCCGCGCCGCCGAGTTGCCCGGATTCCAACGCCTCGATCAACGCCGCCTCGTCCACCACCGGCCCCCGCGACGCATTGACGAGAATCGCGCCTGTCCCCAGCGCCTGGATCGCCTCCCGTCCAACGAGGCGGCGGGTT
>QMOE01000053.1 GCA_003648125.1 Chloroflexota bacterium | reverse complement strand
GGTTGAGTAGCGGAGGCACACGCTTTTCGTGCCGGAGCGTATGTTTCGACAGGCTCAACCCAAGTCGCTCCTACTCAACCGGCGCTACACTTGTCCGGAAATGGGCAAGTTATTTAATCACGGATCCTTATCTTGAGAGGCAACGTCTGCCTATGGATACTCGGGTCAAGCTGATTTATCTACTTCGCCGCAATCTTTTCTCGGTGCAACTCTCGACAGTTCTGCGCCGAGTGTCTCCCCAAGAGTACCTTGTACAAAAAGGACGAACCCGTCTCTGTATTGAGGGTTATCCTCGGTCAGGGAACACGTTCGCTGCGCTCATGTTCCATAAAGCAAACGATGCCCACCTGGGACATCACACTCATTGTACGGGTCAGATTGCCCGCGCATTGCGTTATGGCATCCCGGTCGTCGTTCCCATTCGGAACCCGGTTGACGCAATTACCTCGTCAGTGTTTGCTCTGGGCAATGGAGATGTTGATAGTGAAGTCTATCGCTATCTTGCGTTCTATCGTTGGGTAGAGCCTAGAATAGATTCTGTCGTCCTGGCCCCGTTCGAGATAATCATTACCGATTTTAACCAGGTGATCAAGCGGGTCAATGAAAAATACAGGACAGAGTTTAACTATGTCGAGGACCTGGAGGACGCGACGAAACAGATCAGACGATATTTCGATGACCTTTTCGACAACCAAGACGAGGAGGGCGGAAGGCTAAAATGGGTGCCGGCAGTTGTGAGAGACTTTCTTCCCGGTTTCTTGTTCAGTATGGAAGAACAAAGGGATTCAGCTTTGAGATGGAAACCCATTCCCGTCTCTGAGAGGGAGAAAGGAAAACAAGAGCTTGTGCCGTTGGTGTCAGGCCACAGACACATTGACCAAGCACAAGCTCTGTACGATAGGTTGGTTGACCGAGTGCGTTTGAATTTCTGTATGAACCCAGATTAGCACTGAAGAATATGTGAACAGTTGACTTTGGGTTATCATATCGAACAGTCTTGTCACAATCACACACGAGGAGGAAAAAACAATGGCGTTCAAATTTCCGTCCGATGAATGGATCAAGGAACTGAGCAGCAAACTCAACGAAAGCGAGTCCTACGAGAAATCGGCCAGAGACTGGGAAGGCGACTTTACCTTTGTCGTCAAGCCTGACGATGCCTACGATGGTACCGCCTACCTGTTCCTCGGCCTCTACCACGGCAAAAGCCCCGATGCAGCGCAACTGAGCAGCTTTGATGAGAAGCCTGCCGCTTATGTCCTCTCAGCCCCCTTCAGCGCCTGGCGCAAGGTCATCGAGGGCAAGCTGGACCCTATCCAGGGCATGATGACGAAAAAGCTAAAGCTGCAGGGCAACATGATGAAGATCATGCGCTACCCCAAGGCAGCCAAAGAGATCGTCTCCTGCTGCGCGCTCGTGCCCACCGACTTTGGTGATTGACTCTTACTTCACGAGGAGGTTGCAAGATGTGGTACTTTTGTTCTCCCGAAATTGTCTTTGGTGAGGGATCGCTGGATGAACTGGACGAGTTGCGAGGTCGCCGCGCTCTGATCGTCACCGACGACACACTGGTCCAATTGGGCCTGGTGGATAGGGTGAAAGCTCACCTGGACAAGGCCGGCATTGAGTCGCACGTCTTTGACGCCGTTGAGCCTGACCCCAGCGTGCAGACGGTGCGGAAGGGCGTGGAGGTGGCGCAGGACGTCGCGCCTGATTGGATCGTCGGCCTGGGCGGTGGCTCACCAATGGACGCGGCCAAGGCAATCTGGGTGCTCTACGAACGACCCGATCTGCACCCCGCCGAGATCAATCCCTTCGTTCATCTGAACCTGCGCCAGAAAGCGCGCCTCATCACCATCCCCACCACCAGCGGCACCGGGGCCGAAGTCACCTGGGGCATCGTGCTGACCGATACGGAGGAACAGCGCAAAATGGGGCTGGGCAACCGGGAGAACATCGCCGACATTGCCATCGTGGACCCGGTGATGGCGGCCGGCATGCCGCCCCAACTGACCGCCGACACCGGCCTGGACGCGCTGACCCACGCCGTCGAGGGTTACACTTGCACCTGGCACACCGACGTGACCGATGGTGTATGCGTCGGCGCCGCCCGTCTCGTTTTTCAATACCTGCCTCGCGCTGTGGCTGATGGCTCCGACATGAGCGCCCGCGAGCGCATGCACAACGGGGCCACCTGCGCCGGCCTGGGATTTGGCAACGCTATGGCCTCGATGGCTCACGCCATGGGCCACGTGCTGGGTGCGACCTTTCACGTCCCCCACGGGCGGGCCGTCTCTATATTTTTGCCCTACACCATCGAGTTCGCCGCCAGAGAAGCGCCGGGCCGCTTTGCAGACCTGGCCGGGTTGCTCGTCGGCTTCCAGGCGGAAGGCGAGAAAGCGGCGCGCGCGCTGGCCGAACGTATCCGCGCCCTCTGCCGCGAAATCGGCAACCCCACCTCCGTCGCCGAGGTCGATGTCGCGCGTGAGGCATACGAGGCGCAGTTGGACAAAATGGTGGATGATGCCTTCAACGACACGCAGATAATCACCGCTGCGCGTTCGCCTTCGTATGACGAGCTGCGGCAACTGTTCCTCTATGCCTACGAGGGCCGGGTGGTTGATTTTTAGTAGGAGCGCGGTCACCGCGCCCCTACCTTGCAATGGAGGCAAATAATGAACGGCTACATGGGCAAAATCCTGCGTGTTGACCTCAGCGCAAAGAAACTCTGGGGCGAACCGCTCAACGAGGAGTACGCCCGCGCCTTCGTCGGCGGCAGCGGGCTGGCTGCCCGCTACCTCTACGATATGGTGGACACCGACACCGATCCGCTGGGGCCGGATAACCCGCTCGTCTTTATGACCGGCCCGTTGGTCGGCACGCCGATGCCCTCGGCCGGGCGGTGCAGCGTCTGCGCTCTCTCGCCCCTCACCCGCATTTGGGGCGAATCGAACACCGGGGGCTTCTTTGGCCCTGAACTTCGCTTCGCTGGCTACGATGGCATCATCATTACCGGTCAGGCCGAGAAGCCGGTGTGGCTTTCCATCGTCGCGGGGCAAGCCGAACTGCACGACGGGGCCGACCTGTGGGGCAGCGACTCGTATGAGACGCAGGAGTGGGTGCGCGAGGCGTTGGGCGAGCCGAAAGCCCGCGTCGCCTGCATTGGCCCGGCCGGCGAGAACCGGGTCTTGATGGCCGCCGTCATGAACGACCACGGCCGCGCTGCCGGACGCACCGGTATGGGTGCGGTGATGGGCTCCAAGAACCTCAAAGCTGTCGCCGTGCGCGGCTCCGCCAAAATCCCCCTGGCCGATCTAGAAGGATTCAAGAGCGTGGTGCGGGAGATTGTCAAGGGGTTGGACGAGGACATGGCGGCCATGTCGCTGCAACTGGCCGGCACCGCCTGCTACGTGGACATGGCTCTCATGTACGGCGACATGCCCACTCGTTACTATCAGCAGGGGGAGTGGGAGGGAGCGAGTAACCTCTCCGGCGTGTTGATGGTGGACCAGTACCAGAACAAGAACACTGCTTGCTACCGCTGTCCCATTGCCTGTGGCCGTGAGACCCGCGCCCCCAGCTATGGAGTGGAGAAAGTGGACGGCCCCGAGTACGAGACGCTGGGCGCGCTCGGCTCGCTGGTGATGGTGGATGACCTGGAAGCGGTCATCTACGCCGGACACTTGTGCAACCTTTATGGTATAGATACCATCAGCACCGGCGCTACCATCGCGCTGGCCGGCGAGATGTTCGAGCGCGGCATCCTCACCCCGGCCGAGACCGGTGGCCTGGAGATTCGCTACGGCGATGTGGGCACGATCCACCAATTGATCAAGATGATAGCCCACCGCGAGGGATTTGGCGACGCGCTGGCCGAGGGAAGCGCAGCCCTGGCCAAGCGGTTTGGCGTACCGGAGCTGGCGGTGACCGTCAACCGGCTCGAGGTGCCCATGCACGACCCGCGCGCCTTTGCCGGATTGGCCGTGACCTATGCCCTCTCCCCGCGCGGAGCCTGCCACATGGAGGGCGACATGTACAGCGTGGACACGGGCCAGGGGCCGCCTTTTGAACTGGGCGTCGTGCCCGGCGACCGCTTTGAGACGACAGAGGAAAAGGGCCGCATCTCCGCGCGGCAGCAGGCCTGGCGCAATCTCTACAACGCGATTGACCTGTGCCAGTTCCAGAATCCCGGCGTCGAGCGGCTGCTGGCCGCGCTGAACAGTGCAACCGGTTGGGGATTGGATAGCGGCGATTTGATGACGCTGGGCAAGCGCATCGTCACCCTCAAGCGCATGCTCAACCTGCGCCGGGGCCTCACCCGTGCCGCCGATCGTTTGCCCGCTCTGCTGACGCAGCCTCTGGACGAGGGCGGCACCGAGGAAACCGTCCCCGACGTGGATACACTCCTGTCCGGCGCTTACGCCGAGTACGGCTGGGACCCGGAAACAGGCCAGCCCACGCAGGAGACGCTGGAAGAGTTGGGATTGGGTTTTACTGTGGCTGGGCAATAGCGACGACGCAGCAACTCTTGCCCCGTGAACTGATTGGCTGATAAATTTGACGTTATACTGCTCGTGGCCACAATCTTGCATTTTGGACTGCTCAGCCTGCGCCGCTCGCTATTCGACCAACGACTGCTTCACCAGTCTGAAAAGTGAAACTTTATGCCCGTGCCAAGTATAGACGAGATTGCCAGAAACCAGGTTTCCGAAAAGCCTGGTTTCTTTTTTGTTACCGAACCTGTTACTACTCGGGCGCATGGCATAATAACGTCCATTTGTCATTGCGAGCCGCCGTAGGCGGCGAAGCAATCTCATTCGTTATTTGGAGATTGCTTTGGGCGCTTCGCGCCCTCGCAATGACGGAGGCTGAGTAGCAACCCGAACCTTAAAGTTTTCTCCAGGCACTAGCCAAAACCAGGAAAGTAGTGTATAATAATGGACAGTTGTGGGTTAAAGTGGGGCAAAGTGGGGATTCTCCTGCTGTGTGCCACTTGTGCTATACTTGGGGAAGAGCATCGCTATGTTTTTGGGAGAGTTCGCTCACACTATTGACGAGAAGGGGCGGCTGACCGTTCCCGCCAAATTCCGGGCGGACCTGGCGGCGGGTCTCGTCGTCACTCGGAGCATAGATCGCTGCCTGGCGATTTACCCTATGGAAGAGTGGGAAAAGCTGGCGGAGCAGGTGAGCGGGCTGCCGATGACCAATCGGAGCGCGCGGGCCTTCCGCCGTTTGGTCTTTGCCAACGCTTCTGATGCTATCCCCGATAAGCAGGGTCGTGTGCTGATCCCTCCAAGCTTGCGAGAATATGCCAGGCTTGATGGCGACGTCGTCGTCACTGGCCTCAATACCTATGTCGAGGTGTGGAACCCAGATGCCTGGGGCGAAGAGCGCGAGCGTGTCGAGGGAGATGGTGGAGATATTGAGGAATGGGCGGCCCTGGGCATCTAGTCAATGCGGTGCTGGGGCATGAACTCGGCCGAACGATCCCGGTCAGACCTCCGCGCTGGCGAACTGGATGCGCAACGAAAGGATAGGGTGGGGGGTGTCCACATCCCTGTTCTTTTCCAAGCGGTGCTTGATGGCCTGCATCTCGGGCCTGGTGGCCGATACATAGACGCAACGGTGGGAGGGGGCGGGCACGCGGCCGGGATACTGGTGGCATCGTCTCCAGATGGGCGACTCCTGGGCCTGGACAGGGACCCGGCGGCGTTGAATGTTGCCCGCGCCCGGCTGGCTTCCTTCGGCGAGCGAGTTGTGTTCGTGTATAGCTCCTTCACTCACCTGAGAGAGAGTGCCCGCGCCCATAACTTTGTTCCCGCAGACGGCATCCTGCTCGATTTAGGACTCTCCTCCCTTCAACTGGCCGATCCCTCCCGTGGTTTCGCCTTTATGTCAGACGGCCCACTCGACATGCGCTTCGACCCACAGTCCGCTGGGCCTACCGCTGCCGATTTGGTGAACGAACTCCCGGCGGAAGAATTGACCCGGCTGCTGTACCGGTACGGCGAGGAAAGGCTGGCGCGTCGTGTGGCGGAAGCGATTGTCGCTGCCCGTCCGCTTCACACGACGGGAGAACTGGCCGCTGCCGTTGAGCAGGCGCTGGGCGGTGCCCTGAGCTCGTCGAAGGGGCGGCGCAGGCGTATCCATCCGGCCACCCGCACGTTCCAGGCGTTGCGTATTGCCGTCAACGAGGAACTGGTTGCGTTGGAAGCGGCACTGCCCCAGGCCGTGGAAATTTTGGCCCCCGGTGGCCGCTTGGCCGTGATTAGCTTTCACTCGTTGGAGGACCGGATAGTGAAGCGCTTCATGCGCCGAGAGAGCCGCGATTGCATCTGCCCGCCAGAGATGCCGGTTTGTACCTGTGACCATAAAGCCGCGCTGCGATTGATCACCCGCAAACCTGTTCGTCCGACCAAGGGTGAGACTGCAGCCAACCCGCGAGCCAGATCGGCGCGATTGAGAATAGCGGAGCGGGTATAACTTGGCTGCGCTCGGTAGCCAGGAGAGTGGAAAATGTCCAATAGCGATTCGCGATCCGCAATTCGCAATTCCGATTTTATGCAGTGGGTAACACACGGAATCAAGCGCGGCCAGTTCGAGATGAGCCGGCGTGCAATTCTCTACGTGTTCGCTCTCGTCGCGGCGGTGGCCCTGGCGGCGACCCTCTATTTGATGTTGGTCAGCCGGACGGCGGCCAGCGGGCGTCACATTGAGCAGTTGCGAGTGGATCTGTTGTGGCTCCGGCGGGAGAATGAGCAATTGGAGGTGGATGTCGCCGAGGAAGGTTCTGTCTCCCGTCTCTGGGAGCGGGCAGTCGAACTGGGCTTTGTCCCGGCTGAACAGATCGAGTTCATTTCCATTGGTGGTTATTAGCAAGTTTGTGTTGTTAAGGTACAAGGATACTATAGCACAAATGTTCTGTATTGTCAAGTTGGAGGAGGAGCGCCGTTTCTCTCCCTGTTGATGTAGGGAGCTTGTGGCGCGATTTTCTATGGCGGAAGGGCCACGACGTCGTCTGCGGCTGATGATTGCATTGTTGATCGGACTCGTGTTTGCGATTCTGGTCCAGTTAGTGCAGGTGCAGATAGTGGATCATCGCTTCTACGAGGGGTGGGCCGAGGATCAGCGCGTGCGGTCTCTCGTGATAGCCGATGCCTCACGGGGCAAGATTTGCGACCGGAACGGCCACTTGCTGGCAGGGAACGCGGTGATGTATTCCATTGAGGCTGACCTGGCCTACGTGGTGGATGTGGAGAAAGCCGCTGCGGCGTTGGGTGTATTGCTGCACGAGCCGAATGCCCACCTCAAACAATTATTGAGGAGCGACGCTCCCTGGGTCCAAATTGCCTCACCAGTGTCGAAGCAAGTGGGGGAACAAATCATTTCTCTGGGATTATCCGGTATCACTGTTCGACCGTTGTGGGTGCGCAAGTATCCCGAGGGCGCGCTGGCTTCACATGTGCTCGGTTTCTGCACGGTCGAAATCACCGGTTTCTACGGTATCGAAGGATTCTACGATGAGCAATTGCGGCCGGAAAAAGTAGAGTGGGTGGGGCCGGTTGACCTGTCCAGCGAGCAGGTTCCGTGGGACGTGGTCCCCGTCGTGTTGCCTCAACCAGGAACCGATCTGGTACTGACGCTTGATCGGACCGTGCAGGCGTTGGCCGAGGAGGAATTGGCACGCTCAGTGCGCGAGTACCAGGCTGAGGGCGGTACGATCATCGTGATGGACCCCCGCACTTTTGAGATTTTGGCGCTGGCAAGTTGGCCCAATTACGAACCGGGGCGATACGTCGAGTTCTTTGACCAGAATCCATTGCCATTTGAGGACCCGGCCGTGAGCCAACAGTACGAGCCTGGCTCTGTCTTCAAAGTCTTGACGGTGGCCGCTGCGCTCGACGCCGGATTGGTGACGCCAGAGACGACTTATTACGATCAGGGCAAGATCGAGGTGGGGGGACAGGTGATCGAGAACGCTACCCACCGACAGTACGGCGAGCGGACAGTGAGCGACATTCTGATCGAGTCGCTCAACGTGGGAGCGGCCTGGTTGAGCACGCAGATGGGGCCGGGGACGTTCTATCGCTACGTCCAGGCTTTCGGCATTGGGCAGCCTACGGGGGTTGATCTGGCGGGTGAGGTAGCCGGCCAGTTGTGGCTGCCGAGTGATTACGAACATTGGTACGACGCCAATCTGGGGACGAACGCCTTTGGGCAGGGGTTGGCGGTGACGCCGCTCCAGATGATCGTGGCGGTGGCGACGGTAGCCAACGATGGAACGCGGCTGCGGCCTCACATCGTGGCCCGGCGCGTCGAGTCCGATGGCGCGGTTTTAACTTCGCAGCCGGTGATTGAGGCGCAGGCGATTGGGCCGCAGACGGCGCATCGACTCGCAGAGATGATGGTGCGGGTGGTGGACGAGGGCGTGCCCCAGGCTGGGGTGGATGGTTATCGCATCGCCGGCAAAACGGGTACGGCGCAGATTCCCATCCCCGGCGGGTACGACCCGGAAGAGACAATCACTACTTTTATTGGATTTGGCCCGGTGCCGGACCCGCAACTCGTCATCCTGGTCAGGTTGGATCGGCCCAAGACCTCGACTTGGGCTTCTGAGACGGCGGCGCCGACATTCCGGCGATTGGCGGAACGCTTGTTCCTGGTCCTGAATATCCCGCCCAATAATATGGCAGTGGCGGAGGCGGTGAGATGAGCTTGGGCATGCTGACTTTGATGGACGTGATCCAAGGGCTGGCGGGATTCCAGTTAAAGGAACTGGATCAGCCGATCTCGACGACGGTGATAGATTCCCGGCAGGCCAGGCCGGGCGCGTTGTTTGTCGCGCTCAAGGGGGAACATTCGGATGGTCACAATTACGTCGCCGATGCTTTCTCGCGCGGGGCGGTGGCGGCCATTGTCGAGCGGGACGTCAAGGCCAAGGGACTGGTGCTGGATCTGACAGATCAAACTCGGACGCTGCCCATCTCCTGGTCGCTACCATTGGTGCTGCGGGTATCCGACAGCCTCAACGCGCTCCAGCGGGCGGCGGCCTTTTGGCGGGGGCAGCACGACGTGCGTGTCATTGGCATCACGGGCAGTGTGGGCAAGACGACGACGAAGGAGTTAGCTGCGGCAGTCTTGGCGCGCCGTTACGTCACGCTCAAGAGCGAGGGCAGTTACAACAACGAGATCGGCCTGCCGCTGACGCTGATGCACTTGACGGATGAACACGAGCGGGTGGTGCTAGAGATGGGGATGTACGATGTGGGCGAAATCTCGGACCTGGCCCGCATCGCGCGACCGCACGTCGGCGTCGTGACTATCATCGGGCCGGTGCATCTGGAGCGGGCGGGGACGATTAGGCGTACCGTTGAGGCAAAGTCCGAGTTGATCGAAGCGCTGACGCCGGCCCCAGAAGGGGTGGCGATTCT
>QMOE01000052.1 GCA_003648125.1 Chloroflexota bacterium | reverse complement strand
GCCGCGCGGCGCGCCCTCTGTGGTTTCATCCCTCCCCAGGCCAGCAGGAACAACCCCACCGGAATCAAGTAGCCCAACAATGCAGGAAGCCAGGTTTCGAGTGTCATAATCGCTCCAATTACCAAATCCCAATTACCAAATCCCCAACCCTCCCTATCTTACCAGACTCTACCCTTTTCGCCAAGCGACCGCCATTCGCCATTTGCCATATCTCGCCAAGCAGGGTATACTGCATGCCTGGAAAGCTATGCACTTCAAGCATCTCTCACTTCAAGGCTACAAATCCTTCGCCACCAAGACCGAGTTCCTGTTCCCCACCGGCGTCACGGCTATCGTTGGGCCTAATGGATCGGGCAAGAGCAATATCGCCGATGGCATCCGCTGGGTACTGGGCGAACAGAGAATGCGCACGCTGCGCGGCAAATCCAGCGCCGACATGATCTTTGCCGGCGGGCGTCGCCGCGCCCGGTCTGGAATGGCCCAAGTCTCCCTCACCTTCGATAACAGCGACGGCTGGCTGCCCATTGATTTTAGCGAAGTCACCATCACCCGCCGCGCCTACCGTTCCGGCGACAACGAGTATCTCATCAATGGCTCGCGGGTGCGGCTGCGTGACATCACCGAATTGCTGGCCGAAAGCGGCCTCAGTGAACGGGCCTACACCGTCATTGGTCAGGGACTGGTGGACGCGGCACTTTCGCTCCGTCCCCAGGAGCGGCGCACCCTCTTCGAGGAAGCCGCTGGCATCAGCCTCTACCGCTCCCGGCGAGAGAAATCCATCGAACGGTTGAACGAGACCCAGCGTAACCTGGAGCGCGTCCACGACATTGTGAGAGAGATCACCCCCCGCCTGCAGCGGCTCGAACGGGAAGCGACGCAAGTGGAGGAATACCGCCGGGTGGTCGCCCACCTGGAGCGATTGCAGCGCACCTGGTATGGCTACCAATGGGGTCGCCAACAGGCAATGTTGGGCAAGGCTGCGGAAAAAGCGATCTTCTTGAAATCCTCCCTGGAGGAGCAACAACAGCAAGCTGCCGCGCTGAACGAACGATTGGGCCAACTGCGCCAGCGGGAGAGCAAACTACGCGCCGAGTTGCGTGATTGGCACCGCGAGAGCGCCAACCTCCACGATCGCGCCAACGAGATACAACGGGAACTGGCCGTGGCGGAAGAACGGACGCGCTTGTTAAAAGTCCGCCGCGAGGAACTGCTGGCCGAGCTAGAACCACTGAGCAGCCAGCATGAGGCACAGACTGAGACGGTCGCTCAGGCCCGCGCTCGAGTCAACCAACTCGCACGCGAACTGGCAGAGCACGAGAAACGGGTGGTGGCCTGCGAGCGGGAGTGGGTCGCTGCAAAGGAGCAGGCCCAGGAACCAGACCGGCAGCACGCTCAAGCGGAACAAGAGTTACGCGCCCACCGCGCAGAGTTGGAACGCTTGAATCAGGCGCTTGTACAAGCCCGTGCGGAGACATCCCATCTGGAAAGCAAACGAGCCGTGGCCGAGGAGCGAGAGCGTCACCTCAAGACCCGGCACGAGGAATGTCTGGCCAAACTTGGACCTTTAATGGAACAGCAAAAGGCGCAAGTCGAACGGATCGCACAGACCAGTGCCCAGGTTGAGCAACTAGAGCGCGAGATGACGGAGCGCAACGAGAATCTGGCGAAACTGGAGCGGGACTGGATAGCCGCCCAACAGCAAACCCAGCAACCCGACCAGCAGCGCGTCCAATTGGAGCAAGACCTGCACACCAGGCGGGCCAGATTGGAGCAATTGAACCAGGAACTCGTCAAAGCGCACGCGGGAGCGGCCCGTCTGGCCGGCGAGCAAGAGACGCTCGACAGAATGTACGCGGCGGGCACCGCTTACGACGTCGGCGTCCAGGCGCTGTTCCAGGCCAATCTGGAAGGAATCCTGGGGCCACTGGCGGCGCTGATCCAAGTGGCCCCCGAGTGGGAACGCGCGGTCGAGGCCGCGCTAGGGGCCGATCTTGAAACCGTCGTGGTAGAACGATCCTCCGTCGTCGAGAGAGCGCGTCAGATTCTCAAATCCGCCGGGGGGCGGCTGACCCTGCTACCGCTGGATGGCCTGCGACCGGCTCCGCCGTTGCCGGCGGGCGTGTCGAGCGCCTGTGAGATCGTCACGTGCGCTGCGCGAGTGCGCCCGGCGGTCGAGGCGGTGTTGGGGGCTGTGGCTCTGTGCGACGACCTGCCAGCGGCCCGTGCGCTGCTTCCCGCTATGCCGCCGGGAAGCCGCTGTGTCACTCCTGCGGGCATCGTCCTAAGAGCCGACGGCGCGCTTTCGGTGGGCGAGGGCCAGATGAGCCGAGTTCTGGCGGACGAGCGCACCCGGCGAGAGATTCCCGCGCGGCTGGAAGAAATTCAGCATCATTGCCAGGAGATTGAGAAGCGACAACGCGCGGAGACGGAACAAATCGCGACGTTGGAAGCCAGGCTGGAAGAACTGGCCCAGCGGAGGGCGGCGGACAGGGAAAAAGCAGCGCGGGATGAGCGCGAGATACTGGGAAAAGCCCGCACCGAGGCCGCGGTAGCCGCAGAATCGCTGCGCAATCAACAGGCCGCCCTGCAACGGGAAAACGCGCTGTTGAACCAATTCGAGGCCCAGAGAGCGGCCCTACGCAAACAAGCGGAGGAATTAGAGGCCGAGCGCGCCGCCATCGCCACCCGCGTCCGAGTGCTACGGGCGGAGACGACCTGGCAACATTTCGAGGCCAACGTAGAGCAAATTGGCAATTTGCCCCATCAACGCTGCCAGGAAATCGAAGCGCAGCAGCGCGAGGAGGCCGAACGAATCGCGGCGCTGGAGACCAAGGTGGCGGAACTGGCCCGGCGAGCGACGGTCGCCAGGGAGGAAACGACCAAAGTCGCGCAGGAAACATTGGGAAACGCCCGCACCGAGGCGGCGGTGATCAGGGAGACGCTGCGTAGCCAACAGGCTGCCTTGCAACGGGAGGAATCACTGCTGAAACGTCTTCAGGCCCAAGAGGCGGCCCGCCGTCAACGAACGGAGGAACTGGAGGTTGAGCACACCGCCATCGTTGCCCGCGTCCAGGAGCAGCGCGTGGCGGCTGCGGAGATGGAGACCCGACTGCGCCAGGTGCGCGAGCGCATCCAGCCGGCCGAAGATGAACTGGCGCGGTTGCACGAGGAGCAAACGTCGCTGGAGAAAAGAGAGCTGCAAACCCGCGACAGGGCGCGCGACAGGGAAACCCGTCACGGCCACGCCCAACTAGAAGTCGCCCGCCGCCAGGATGCATTGGACTTGCTAAAACAACGCATCGAGGAAGACCTGGGATTGGTTGAATTGGAACTGGCGGAGAGCGTCACAGCACAGACCCCACTGCCGATGCGACCATTGGTCTCACAACTCCCCGTCGTCGAGGAACTGCCAAAAGGGCTGGAGGAGGAGATTCGGCGCATCAAGGCCCGCATCCGGCGGCTGGGGAGAGTGAACCCTCACGCCCCCGACGACTATGCCGAGGTTCAGGAGCGGTACCAGTTCCTCACCGAACAATCCGCCGACCTGGAGACCGCCTCGGAAAAACTGCGCCTGGTGATAGCCGAGTTGGATGAACTGATGGAGGCCGCTTTCAGGGAAACTTTTGATGCCGTAGCGATCAAATTCTCCGAGACATTCACTATTCTGTTCGAGGGCGGCGCCGCACAGTTGGAGTTGACCGAGCCTGACGATGTACTAAACAGCGGGGTAGATATCGTCGCCCGGCCTCCGGGCAAGCGCGCCCAGCGGTTAGCGCTCCTCTCCGGTGGGGAGCGGGCACTGACCGCAACCGCGCTCATGTTCGCCCTACTCCACGTCAGCCCGACCCCCTTCTGCGTGCTCGACGAGGTGGATGCAGCTCTCGATGAGGCGAACGTGGGACGCTTCCGCGCGCTGTTGGATGAACTGGCGCAGCAAACCCAGTTCATCATCATCACCCACAACCGGGGCACCGTCGAGGCCGCCGATACCATCTATGGCGTCTCGATGGGGGCGGACGGAGTTTCGCAGGTAGTATCGCTCAAGATGGATAGAGATTAGAGATTTGAGCAGATACGCGAGAAGTAAACAAGAGGGGGAAAATCACTTGTCGAAACCCAACCGCCACGTCGCCATCTTGACCACCGGCGGCACCATCGCCATGCAGCACGACGCTGCGGCGGGCGGGGCCGTGCCCACGCTGGGGGCCGCCGATTTCACCGCCGCGCTGCCGGAGGGATTGCCGGAACTGCGCACCGAGGAATTGGTCAACCTGCCCAGTTCCCACTTTACGTTAGAGACACTGGCGACGATCCGCGAGCGCGTGGCCGCGCTGGCGCTGGAGCCAGACGTGGCGGGCATCGTCGTCACGCACGGCACCGACACGCTGGAGGAGACGGCTTACTTGCTCGACCTGACCGTGCCGGGCGACAAACCTATCGCACTCACGGGCGCGATGCGCACCGCTTCTGACGTGGGTTACGAGGGGTATGCCAATCTCGTGGCCGCTGTGCGCGTCGCAGCCGCACCACAGACGCGGGGGCTGGGCGCACTCGTCGTGCTCAACGACGAAATCCACGCCGCGCGCCGCGTCACCAAGATGCACACGCTCAGTCCGGCGACGTTCCAATCGCCCGCCTGGGGCCCCGTAGGGCGGGTGGAAGGTGATAGGGTCATCGTCGAGCGGAGGACGGAGCGGCGCGTGCTGCCCTGGCGCGGCTTGGAGCCAAACGTACCGCTGATCAAACTGGCGGTGGGGATGGAAACCGATCCGCTGGAAGACGCGCTGGCGCGAGACGTTCGGGGCGTGGTCATCGAGGCTTTGGGAGGCGGGCGCGTGCCCGTCTGGTGGCTGCCCGTCATCGAACGGGCGCGAGACCGGGGAGTGGCAGTCGTGATTGCCAGTCGCTGCCCTTCCGGGCGAGTGTGGGATAGTTATGGTTATCCGGGGGCATACCACACGCTGACCGGCCTGGGATGCCTGTTCGCCGAGGGGTTGAACGGGCAAAAGGCCCGCATCAAGTTGATGGTCATACTGGCGACCACTCAAGAGGCCGGCCCGCTAGCAAATCTATGGAACGTTTGAAGGAGACCAGGCTGTTCAAGCTCGAGGAAGCTGAATACCATCTGGCAGGAGGTGTAGCGCTGGATACATTGGAACTGGCCCGACATATTGTGGAGACAATCGCCGACAAGAAAGGCGAGAACGTTCTGCTGCTCGACATCCAGAACATCTCTATTCTGGCCGATTACTTTGTGATCGGCAGCACCACCAGCGAGCGGCAGGCAAAGGCCATTGTCGCGGAAATCAAACAAGAGATGAAGCAAACGTTCGACGTCAGGCCGCTGCACATTGAGGGAGAGCCTGATAGCGGGTGGGTTCTGATGGACTATGGCGACGTGGTCGTCCACCTGCTTACTCAAGAGATGCGGGATTACTACGATCTGGAAGATTTGTGGCAGGATGGACGGACCGTGGTACGGATGTTGTAATTTGGGGTAATTGCTCAGGTGTAATTTGGGCTTGCTACCCCAAGTCGGCCGCGGGCACTCGCTCCCGCACCAACGCTTGTACTGCGTCGGGGCTATCCAGTTCCAGCGCGGCCTGGGCTACTGCCCGCGCCTGGTCTAGCGTGAGGGCGCGGATGATCTGCTTGATCAGGGGAATGGCGGGTGGATTCATACTGAACTCGTCCAGCCCCAGGCCGAGCAGGATGGGCGCGGCCAGCGGCTCTCCGGCCAATTCTCCGCACAACCCCACCCATTTGCCCTGCGCGTGAGCGGCGGTGATGACCTGGCGCACCAACCGCAGCACGGCTGGCTGGAATCCGTTAGCCAGGGGAGCCACGGCGGCGTTGACGCGGTCGGCGGCCATCGTGTATTGGCTCAAATCGTTGGTGCCGATGGAAAAGAAATCCACCTCAACCGCCAGACGGTCGGCCATCAGCGCAGCGGAGGGAATCTCGACCATGATGCCGATCTCCATCTCCTCCGCTATCGGCTGCCCCTCGGCCAGCAGTTCAGCGCGACATTCTTCCAGCAGTGAGCGGGCTGCTCGCACCTCGGCGACGGTCGCCACCATGGGAAACATCACCTTCAAGTTGCGCCCGGCTCCGGCGCGCAGCACTGCTCGCAGTTGCGGTTTGAAGATATTGGGTTGCGTCAGGCACAGCCGGATGGCCCGCAATCCCAGGAAGGGATTCATCTCCTTGGGTAGATCAAAGTAAGACAGTTCCTTGTCACCGCCGATATCTAGCGTGCGCAGGATGACGGGCCGGTCGCCGAACTCGTACAGGATAGCCCGGTATGTTTGATATTGCTCCTCTTCATCCGGTAGGTGGTCGCGCTCCAGGTAGAGGAACTCGGTGCGCAATAACCCCACGCCCTCGGCGCCGGCATCCAGAGCGGCACGCGCTCCCTCCACGTTGCCGATGTTAGCCACAATCTCGACGCGGTGACCATCGCGGGTGATGGCCGGCTCGTGGGCCTGCTCGCGGGCTTGCGCCAGCACTGTGGTAGCAACCGCCTGCCGGCCCCGGTACATCGCTACCGTTTTATCGTCCGGCTCCGCTACCAGCGTCCCGCTGCCACCATCCAGTATCAGGGTGGTATGATCCTCGACCTCCAAGATGTCAGGCCCAATTCCCACGATGGCCGGCAGCCCCAGCCCGCGGGCCAGGATAGCGGTGTGGGCGGTAGGGCCGCCCTCGGCGGTGCAAAAACCGAGCACGAGCGATTTGTCCAACAGCACCGTGTCGGATGGAGTGAGATCGCGGGCCAGGATGACAGAGGGAGTGGTCAGGTTAGCGGTGGGGGACTCGGCCACGCCGAGCAGGATGCGGAGCACACGATCTGCAACGTCGCGCACGTCGGCGGCGCGGGCGCTGAGGTATTCGTCGTCCAGCGATTCCAGCAACTGGATGTACGTCCCGGCGGCGTCGTTGAGCGCGGACTCGGCGTTGACGCATTGCTCCTCGATAGCCGTCCGCACCGCGTCCAGTAGTTCGGGGTCATCGAGCATCAGCGCGTGAGCCTGAAAGATGGCCGCGTCATCAGCTCCAGACTCGGCCTCGGCCTGGGCGCACACGTCAGCCAGTTGTGCGGAGGCTGTCTCTAGCGCGGTCTGGAAGCGGGCCCATTCAGCGGACGGATCCTGAACGGCGTAACACTCGAAGCGGAGGTCGGTCTTTTGAAAGCGGAAAGCCGGCCCGATGGCGATCCCAGGCGAGGCGGCGATGCCCTGTAGGGTCTTCATTCCTGCTCCCCAAAGTTATCCTCGATCAGCGCCTTTAGCGCCGCCAGGGCCGCCTCAGCGTCCTCTCCCTCGGCGCGGATGGTGATCACGGCTCCCTGGTTGGCGCCCAACGTCAGCACCTTGAGAATGCTTTTACCGTTGGCCTCGCGCTCGTCGTGGGTGACTTTTATATCGCTCTTGAACTGCCGGGCCGTCTGAACAAAGGACGCGGCGGGGCGGGCATGCAGGCCCACTTTGTGGTGGATGGTCAGTGTGATCTCTGGCATCGGCTACTCCTTATAGAACAAGGTAAAGGAATTATAACACAAGTATCGAAACGGTCAAAGCTGGTACGTACCGAGTGTGACCAGTTGACAGTATCTGAATTTCGTGATACAATCACGATTGTGACCGGTACGTACCAGTAGCTGCTGTAGCCCCACAGGCGGGAGAAACCAGTGAGCCTCAACCGGCAAAGTCTAACTCCTCTCTATCTGCAACTCAAGGACCTCCTGGCGTCCCAGATTGCGGATGGTCGCCTCCAGCATGGCGACGCGCTCCCCTCCGAACGTCAACTCTGTGAAGAGTTCAACCTCAGCCGCACCACAGTGCGTCAAGCTCTCCGCGAACTGGGCGACCAGGGCTTGATTCACACAGTACCTGGTCGCGGTGCTTTTGTAGCCCCACCCCACGCTGATCTGACCATCAGGGTTTCCCTCGCCGGCTTTACGGGGGATGTGCGCCGCGAGGGAGTGATTCCATCCAACCGCCTGCTCGGTGCCGAGTTGATGGCGTCTCCATCGCCCGCCGTAATCAAAGCCATGGAGTTACAACCTGATGACGAGTTGGTGAGGCTGGAGCGGCTGCGCCTGGTCAACCAGATTCCCCTTGCCCTCCACATCGCATACCTCAACCACCGCTTATGCCCGCAGATTTTACAGCATAACCTGGCAAGTGAATCAGTGTTTCAACTATTGCGCACCGAGTACGGTCTGCATCTCACGCGGGCCGAGGAGCAGGTGTACGCTGCCCTGGCAGACCAGCGTGAGATGGAGTTGTTAGACCTGACGTATCCCGCCGCCGTGCTGCGCGCCGAGCGCACGACGTTTCTGGATACGGACGAGGTGATCGAGTTCTCTCTGGCAACTTATTGCGGAGAGTGGTATCGGATGAGCATGTTGCTGGAAAAGTTGGAGTGATGTCTATGATCAACATTGTTCTAGTTTCCCACGCCGATCTCGGCGATGCGCTGATTCGGGCGGCCGAGATGATCGCGGGCCATGCCGAGGGTCTCTACTCGGTCTCTCTGCTCCCTGGCGAAAGCCCCGAGGGTTTCGGGGCCAAGTTGGAAGAAGCGTTACAGGAAATTGAGGGGCAAGAGACGTTGGTGTTGATTGACCTGTTTGGCGGGACGCCGTACAACGTGGCGGCTCGCCAGGTGCTCAAGGAGAACGTCGAGTGCGTCACCGGGGCAAACCTGCCGATGTTGCTGGAACTGGTCATGGCGCGCGATGACGCTTCGCTTTCGGAGCTGGCGGAGGAGATTACTCAGGTGGGGCAGGAATCGGTCAAGAACTTGGGGCCGATGCTGCGCAAGTAGCAAGTTTGCAAGTGAGTGAAGGGAGGTGATAGCTATCGAAGAACTAGGGTTGGTACGGATTGACGATCGTCTGATTCACGGGCAGGTGATCGCGGTGTGGTGCAAGCAGCGACCGTTCAGCCGCATCGTCATCCTGGATGATGGTGTGGCGGCGGATGCGTTTATGCAAGAGGTGTTGAGTCTGGCCGCGCCGCCGAATCTCAAGGTGGATGTGTTCTCTATCAAGGATGGCATTGAGGCTCTGAACGCGGACAAATTGCACTGGGAAACAACGATGGTGTTGTTGAAAACCCCCTTGGCGGCTAAGCAGCTTTACGACGGGGGGCTACAGTACCGCGCACTCAACATCGGCGGAATCGGCAGCCGGCCGGGACGCAAGAACATCTTTAAGAATATCGCTGCCTCGGAAGAAGAGATCGCAATCCTAAAGTACCTGATGGACGAGGGGGTGGAAATCACTCTCCTCACCGTGCCGGGCGAGAAATCGAAAGCGTTTTCGGCCCTGGCCGGCAAGTTGTAAGTTGGCTTAATACTAGTTGAATAAGGAGAAACCGCAATGAAAGTGAACAAAAAGCAAATTACCACGGCTATGGTCACCAGCATGATCCTGATGGTGGTGAGCGTGGTTATGGTAAAGGCCGCCCCGGTAACGCAGGACGAACCGGCGCGGATGAATCTCGTGATGGCTGCCATCGTTGGC
>QMOE01000051.1 GCA_003648125.1 Chloroflexota bacterium | reverse complement strand
TGCCCTCCAGCCGCCACGTAGATATAGAACACTTGTTCTATTGCGCATATATCATACCAGAACATTCGCTCGGCGTCAAGCGGGATTACCCAAAATATGGTTGGGAAAAGTTGGGAAAACGCAACCGAGAGGGGAGAAATAGGATACGGAGGTTCTCTGTTTTTATCAACCGAAAACGAAAAGGCCCAGCCTTGAGGCTGGGCCTTTAGAACACACACAATATGTTGCCAATCACTGTAACTGGCGGATGACCATCACGACCTTGCCTTGCACTTGCACCAAGCGGGGATCATCCACGTAAATCGGACTCATCGTAGGATTAGCCGGTTGGAGCCGCACTCGCCCGTCCATCTCTTGGTAGAACCGCTTGAGCGTCATCTCTCCATTCTCCTTCAGCCACACTGCCGCCATCTCGCCGTTCTCGACTCGCTGCTGATGCCGCATGACGACGACATCGCCGTCGTGCACCAGCGCGTCTATCATTGAGTTTCCCTCCACCTGCAAGGCATACAACCCCGCCGGATCTCCCAAGATATCGCGGGTCAACTCAATTGTCTCGTCCCCCATCAGCGGAAAGTCACTGGCGGGTATTGGGATAGGAGCACCGGCCACGATACGCCCTAGCAACGGCAGCCGCACCACGGCACTCGGCAATACCTGTGGGTGGGCCGCAGCAGTTAGCTTTAACCCGCGCGAGACTTCACGGTCGCGGCTGATATAGCCTCTCTCTTCTAGACGCCGCAGATTATAGCTCACGACTGAGGTTGAGCTTATACCCACCGCCGCGCCAATCTCGCGGATGGAAGGCGGGTAACTGTTTTCCACGATGTATTTGTCGAGGAATTCTAGGATTCTCTGCTGCCTTTCTGAGAGATGCTTGCCCATCGTCAATCTCCTCGCTGCTAATTTTGTATAGCGGAGCTTGAAAGTCAATCTTATTATACAGGAACATACGTTCTATGTCAAGAGAGACGCTCTTCAGATTCCACTACGTCCTCTTGACAAACTGTAAAAGTTATGCCATAATGCTATTGAACTAGATGATTAGCCATTACGTTAAAGATGCGAGAAAATGAAACTACACCTCGAACCAGAGAGCAAAATCCCCATTTATATCCAGGTCGAGGAGCAAATCCGCTCCTTCGTCGCTGCCGGCAAGCTGCGCCCTGGAGACCAACTCCCTACTATCCGTAAACTGGCCTCTGATCTGCGGGTGAACTATAACACCATTGCCCGCGTGTACCTTGATCTGGACAAGGACGGGATCATCTCAACTCAGCGGGGGCGGGGCACATTCGTCGCCGGAAGACCGGACGAGGAGCAAATGGCCCAGATGCGGCAGAAAAAATTACTGACGATCTTACGCGCAGCTCTCGACGAGGCCCATACTCTGGGGTACACCCCCGATGAGATCGCCATGGCCTTTGACAAAGAACTGGCGCGCGAGTGAGAAAACACACTAGAGGAGAAAAAATGATTGTGAAACCAGCAGTAAAGAGAGCAACAGAGCGGAGGGAGCAACAAGTGCGGGTCAACGGTGTGGCGTTTGCGATTTTCTTCATCCTCGTGATCATCTCTATCCTGATTGCTATTGGGCTTGGGGCAGCTAACGCTCATTGGGCCTGGGTTGTCGGGGAATTGGTCGTCCTCAACCTTATCGGCATTTACGTCCTGCTTGCTTTCAAGATCGCCGATCAGTGGGACAAGGCCATTATCCTGCGGTTAGGGCGATTCGTGGGACTGAAGGGACCTGGGCCATTTTGGATTGTTCCCATCATAGACACCATCCCCGCCTGGATAGATCATCGCGTCATGGTAACACCCTTCACTGCCGAGCGCACGCTGACCAAGGACACGGTTCCGGTGGATGTGGACGCGGTGCTCTTTTGGTTGGTGTGGGACGCGGAAAAGGCTGCGCTGGAGGTGGAAAACTACCGGGCTGCCATTTCCTGGGCGGCGCAGACGGCGCTGCGCGAGATCATCGGCAAGATGAACTTGGCCGACATCCTGACGGGCCGGGAGAAGATGGATGCTGAATTGCAGCACATCATTGACGAACGTACCACTCCGTGGGGGATCACAGTTCAGTCGGTCGAGATCAGAGATGTCGTCATTCCGCAGGCTTTGGAGGACGCAATGAGCCGCCAGGCGCAGGCCGAGCGGGAGCGGCAGGCGCGCGTCATTCTGGGCGAGAGCGAGGAGCAGATCGCCCACTCTTTTGCCTCCGCCGCCGAGGCCTACCGTGGCAATCCAACCGCATTGCACTTGCGGGCGATGAACATGCTCTTCGAGGGGTTGCAGGAACGGGGAGCGCTGGTCATTGTTCCTTCTAGCGCGGTAGATACGATGAACCTGGGCGGGGTGATGGGGGTCTCCTCGATGGCAGGGATGTCCCCGCAAATGCTTCCCACCAAAGACAGCGACGAGGAGTAACAAGGTGACACAAGAAGCATGGATGATTAACGAGATTGATGTCATCGTCTCTGGATTGTTCACCACTCACCACTATCTACAGACAGCGACCGAGGTCTTGGGCGAATTAACTTTGCCTGCCTTCAGCAAGAGTGGCGTCTTCCGCACCGCCGATGGGCGGGAGTTAATGGTGGGGCGGACAAGCTGGTGGCGAGGCTGGCATGAACTACGGGCGGGAGGAAAAGGAGCGACTCAACCATGCTGCTGATGCTCATCTTGCAAGTCATCATCATGCTCGGTTTCCCGGTGGGGTTGTGGCTGTTTCTGCGCCGACGGCTAGGAGCTACCTGGGGACTGATCAGTACCGGCGCGCTGACCTTCATCGCTTCGCAGATCGTGCACCTGCCGCTGAATTGGGCGTTAGGCCTCTTGGGAGGCGGACGCGGCGTGGCATTGTGGCCGCTGCCGTTGATGGCGCTGATTGCCGGCCTCAGCGCGGGGGTATGCGAGGAAGGTGCCCGCTACCTGGTACTGCGCTTCTGGCGACGGGAAGCGCGTTCTTGGGAACAGGGAATGGCGTTCGGCGCAGGGCACGGCGGTACAGAGGCAATTCTCCTGAGCCTGCTGGTAGTCGTCAACTCCATCTCAATGATCACTCTACGCGAAACAGGTCTGGAAAAGATGGGACTATCCGGTGAGATGCTGGAGCAAGCTCAAGCGCAGGTAAACGCCTTCTGGGCCATGCCCTGGTTCATGCCTCTCCTGGGCGGGTTGGAGCGAGTTTTTGCCATTACGATTCAGATCGCCTTGAGCCTGTTGGTGATACGGGCGCTCACCCAGCGCAACGCGGGTTGGCTCCTGATCGCAGTCCTGGCCCACGCGCTGGTGGACGGGATAACAGTTTTCTTGTCCGGGCTAAAGTGGCCTCCCCTGGCGCTGGAGGGAATAGTGCTAATCTTTGCGCTGAGCGGACTGGCGCTCATCATGGCGTTGCGGCCCCGCCCCACCGATGTTTCACGTGAAACACCCGCCGCGTGAAACGTGACGATCACGCTTCACTCCGCCCTCACTTGCATCTTCCCTCACTCTATAATTGTCCCTGATCGGAAGAAAAGCCAGCCTCGGGCGTGCGTCACTTTATTGCGCACCACGGAACGCGGTCATCTTGACCGCAAAGATGAGAGCAGGAACACCCGCGCTCGCAAGCAAGACCAACTACCAGACGTAAAAATTGATGCGCCCCCGCCAATCTCCTCCGGGTTGCGTTTTTTGCCCAATGATGATAATATGATGATTAGCAGGTCAACCCTTGACCTGCTGATCTATCGCTCTACCGACGCAAGGAGGCTATAACATGGAACGGTTAAGGCGCTTTTGGAATGCTTTTAGGGATGTCGCCATCATCTTTTCGTTCGCTGTCAACTTTATCCTGGTCGTCTCCCTGCTCGTGGTGAGCATCCCGGCATTGCATGCTGTCTTCGACCTCAAAGCTGGTCTGCTCGAACCACTGTTGAGCGATCTGGACGACGCTTTTGTCAAACTAGGCGAAGCTGAGATTGACACTCCCCTTCCGATAGAAGGCGAGCTAGCCCACATCAAGTTCACACTGCCGCTTAGCCAGTCATTGCCGATAGACTTTGAGTTGGACATTGAGCAGGATACAAACGTCGTGTTGCAACAGGAAGTAAGGCTCAATGGAGTGCATACCGAGTTTGACTTGGGTAACTTTGGCAAGATCAACGGCGATGTTACGCTTTCTCTGCCAAAAGGTATGCTTCTACCGGTTCACCTGGATATGACTGTGCCGGTCAGCAAGACCATATCTGTGAATATGAATGTGCCGGTGGACCAATCTGTTCCTATCACGATGACCGTTCCGGTTTACATCAAACTGGGAGAGGCAGGGCTGGGCCCGGCAGTGCAGGACTTGCGGGCCGTGTTCCGCCCGGTGCAAGACCTGGTTGATGGCCTACCTGATGGAATAGAACTCGGCTCAAAATGATGACTCCAGAAACGCCCCCCATCTGCGACTACGAAGGTTCCGCTTACCGCACCGAGTTCTGGGAACAAGGACGAGAGTACGAGGACGGCGCCGAGCGAGTGGCGATACGTCGCCTGCTGCCGCCCACCGGCCGCCGCCTGGTCGAGATCGGCGCGGGCTACGGGCGGCTGGCTCCCCTCTACAGCGGCTACGACGAGGTGGTCTTTTTCGATTATGCATTCTCACAACTGCGGCAAGCCCAGGAATTATGGGGCGCGACCGGCCCCGGCGGGCGGCCCCGCTACATCTACGTGATCGGCGACTTTTACAAGCTGCCTTTCGCCCCCGCCCTCTTTGATACAGTCACCATAGTGCGCGCGCTCCACCACGCCGCCGACGCTCCGGCGGTGCTGCACGGCATCTCCCAAGCCCTCGCTCCTGGCGGCACACTCCTACTCGAGTTTGCCAACAAACGCAACCTGAAGGCGATCCTGCGCTACCTGCTGCGCCGACAGGATTGGTCCCCCTTTGAAAAGGAGCCGGTCGAGTTCGTGAAACTCAACTTTGACTTTCACCCGGCCTGGATACGGGAGCGGCTGGCCCAGACCGGGCTGCGAGTACAAAAACAGCGCACAGTATCCCATTTCAGGGCCGGGCTGCTCAAGCGGATGCTTCCCACTGGCCTGCTCATATCGCTCGACCGGCTGTGCCAGCCCACGGGAGCGCTGTGGCAACTGACCCCCAGCGTATTCGTGCGCTGCGCCGCCGATAACGACAAGTCGGCCGCACCGCCAAGAGTTTTTTTCCGCTGCCCGCTCTGCGGATCAACCAATCTGCACGATGAGAAGGACGCGCTTTCTTGCGCCGGTTGCGATGCGCGCTTTGCGGTGCGCGATGGGATCTATGATTTCAAAACGGTGGTCGAAGGAGGTGCAAGATGAGCGATGCAACGCACCGGGCACTGTTCACTGACCTGATCTTTAACGAAGAGGGACAACCGGTCAAAGAGGTCTACATCGGCAGGATTCCTCATTACGCCGTGCCCGACGGAGACTTTATGCGCCACGTCGAGGCCAAGCACGTGGACCGTCAGATCGTAGCCCAGATGAAAGAACATATCCTGCCCATGCAAGATGTCATCGTCGAGGGAATGATCCAAATGCTGGGCCAGGAGGAACTGTTCACCCGCCCAGCCATTGAGCATGCCATTGAGAATATGGACCGTATCCTGGAGCCAGGCAACGTGGACGTAGATGAACTGCGCACCGCCCTGTGGATGACCAAGTTCCGCGCCATCGTCAACGTCCACGGAGACGTTGTGCACCTGGAAATCCCCGGTCTCGAGGCTGAGGCGTAGGGGCGGGCCTAGTTGCCCGCGCTTGTGCGGGGGGCAAAGTTGGGGTATACTGACCTTGCTCAAACGATCAAAATTTAAGGAGGGGCATACAATGAAGATCTCCTGCCTGCAGGAAAATCTGGCCAAGGGACTTGGCATAGTCGGACGCGCGGTATCGCCTCGCTCCACGCTCCCCGTGCTGGGTAACGTGCTCCTGGCGACCGACGCCGGGCGACTCAAACTATCCGCCACCAACCTGGAGGTGGGCATTAACTGTTGGATCGGGGCCAAGGTGGAGGAAGAAGGAACCACCACTGTCCCAGCCCGCACTCTCATTGATCTGGTCAATGCGCTGCCGCCGGAACAGGTGGATATGGAGTTGGTCGTCCGCACGCAGACGCTCAACCTGCGCGCAGGACGCAGCGAATCCAACATCAAGGGCATTGACGCCCAAGAATTCCCGCTCGTGCCCGTGCCGGAGGGGGAGGGTGGCATCCCCATCGAGCCAGACGTGCTGCGCACGGCGACTCAGCAGGTCGCCTTCGCCGCCGCCACCGACGAGAGCCGCCCCATCCTCACCGGTGTGCTCGCCAAATTTGGGGAATCGCAACTCACACTGGCCGCTGCCGATGGGTTCCGCCTCTCGGTGCGCACTTTCCCGCTGCCCCAGTCCATCGCCGACCCATTCAGCATCATCGTTCCCGCCAGGGCGTTGGTCGAACTGAGCCGCATCAGCGGCGACCAGAAAGAACCAGTCGTCATCACCATCACCCCCACACGCAACCAGGTGATCTTCCAACTCACCGATATTGTGCTGGTCTCGCAGTTGATTGACGGCAACTTTCCGGACTATCGGCAGATCATCCCCCGTGATCTCACCACCCACACAGTGGTTGATACGGCTGCCTTCTTAAAGGCATGCAAGACGGCGCTCATCTTTGCCCGTGACGCGGCTCACATCGGGCGGCTGCACATCAAACCCAGCTCCGAACTAGCCCCCGGTCACATGGTAGTCTCCGCCACCTCAGCCGAGACCGGCGACGACGTGAGCGAGTTGGACGCCAGCATTGAGGGGGAAGAGATCGAGATCGCTTTCAACGTCAAATACTTGATTGACGTACTCTCGGTGGCCGACAGCCCCCAGGTGGCGCTGGACACGACCACCTCATCCAGCCCCGGCGTCATCCGGCCCGTGGGCGAGGCGGATTTCACCCACGTGATTATGCCGATGCATCTGGGGCGGTAACCCGCGCCGGCCAGAATAGCGAACGCCCCCAGAGATTGGGGGCGTTTTTCTTGGGCTGTGACAAGTTGCCAACTTGCCCTACTCTTCGGTGCGCACATCCACGTAAACCGGTTCCGCGACCAGTCTCCGTTTTTGCCTGCGGACGACAGGCCTGCGGCTCCGCTCGCGGCGGGATGTCTGCCGCCAGGCGCGTAGCCGCTGTTTGAGCGAATCGGGATCAAGCCCTAACCAGAGTCGCAGCCAGGCCAGCGCCGCCACGCCGAGCGCGATCCCGCCCAGCGATAGTCCTGGCCTCCACAGCACACCCAGTCCAGCCCCGCGCAGCAGCACCCCACGCAATATCACCATATAATGCTTCACCGACGAGATGTAAGAGAGCCAGCGCATCACTTCCGGCAGGCTGCTCGCCGGGACTAAAAAGCCGGAGCAGGCCACTTCCAACATCGCCAGCGCAAAGACGAACAGCATCGCCTGTTGCTGTGTGCGGGAGATCAGCGAGATGAGTGTGCCCCAGCCGACCTGCGTCAATACAAATGGAATTGTAAACAGCATTAAAAGCGGCAACGAACCGCGCACGGGGATGTGGAACCAGGCGACGGCCACCCCGGTCATCAGCAGACAATCCACCATCCCCACCAACAGGGTGGGGATGGCCTTGCCCGCCATCAGTTCCAGCCGGCCCAGCGGCGTGACGCGCAGTTGCTCCAGCGTGCCCATCTCCCGCTCGCGGGTAAAGCTCTGGGAGGCGATGACCAGCGTCACCTGGTAGACGATCAGCCCCAGCATCATGGTGATAGCGCCGGGCTGCCCTGCCAGCGTGGCGTTGAAGCGGGCCGTGAAACGCATGTCCACCGGCCCCGCGCCGGGTGCGATCTCTTGGGCAATCTCGGCGGCCACGTTCTCGACCGTGCCGATGGCGGCGGTGGAGACCAGGTGGTTGGAGCCATCGGCGATCACCTGCACCTCGGCGCTCTGTTGGGGAGCCGTCAGCGCCTCCTCATAACCGGGCGGCACCACGACGATGGCACTGATCGCGCCGCTCTGCATTTGCTCCCGCGCTTGAGAGACGTTATCGCTATACATCCCGACCAGCAACTCGTCCGTCTGCCCCAACCGGGTGATCAACTCGCGGCTGGCCCGGCTGTGGTCCAGGTCAACCACGGCCAGCGGCAGGTTTCGCACCCCCCCGCCGGACAGGTTCCCCATCAGCAGCAGCTCTAACAGCGGGGCCAGGAGCACGAACAGGAGCAGCAGCTTGTCACGGCTCAGTTGCAACAGTTCCTTGATCGCCAATCCTCGGATACGATTCAACGTTTCTTGCATTAACGCACTCGTTTCTTAAAAGTTATTGCACCCAATCCCACCCAGACGGCGGAGAGGATCAGCAGAGCTACTGCCGGGCGGCACATCTCGGCCAGAGTGGCTCCTTTGAGAAAGATGGCGCGGCAGATGGTCACAAAGTGGGTGGCCGGTAGGATGTACGAGATGGCGCTGCCCAGCAGATCGGTGGTATCTATGGGATCCATCATGCCGGTCAGGAAAAAGCCGGGGACGAAGAAAATAAAGAGGGCGGCTATGGTGGCGGTCTGCTGGCTGCGTACCATGTTGCCGATAAAGAGAGCCATTCCCACGCTGGCGAGCAAAAAGTCGGCCGTCAACAGCAGGAGCAGCAACGGGTTGCCCCGGAAGGGAACGTGAAACAGCAGCGTCGCCACCAGCCAGACCGGCAGCAGACCCACCAGCGCGGCACTGACGTAGGCGACCAGCTTGCCCCCGATGTACTCTAGTCCGCGCACGGGGGTGGCGATGAGCGATTCCAGCGACCCGCTCTCCCGCTCGCGGGCCAGCGCCAGGGCGGCCGCCATCACCGGCAGGGAAAAGACGACCGGGATCAGGCCGGGGATCATGCTCTCCCGCTCAGCATCGCCGGGCAGGTAGGCCGATTGGGAACGAATCTTGATCGGCAGCGGCGGCAGTGAGAATTGGCGATTCAGCGCCAGCCCGAAATCGGCGGCGTGCCCCAGCAGGCTACCAGTCGCTTGTCCGGCGACGAGTGTGTCCACGCCGTCTAGAACGACCTGCACCGGAGCGGCGCCGCCCGCGCCGACCGTCTCGGCGAAACCGGGGGGAATGATCAGGGCCGCGTCTACTCCCTGCGCCACCAGCAGCGTTTCGATCTCATCATAGTCAGACACATAGCCGACGGAGAAATCGTCGTCGCCGGAGAGCGTGGCGGCGAACTGGCGCGAGAGCGGGGTGCGATCCCCGTCCCACAGCGCCAGGTTGAGCCGTCCGCCGCCGCTGGCAAAGATGGTGGAGAGGGCGACGAGCACCAGAGCGGGGGAGAGGAATACCATCCACAATGTACGCGGCTCGCGCAGGATGTGGCGGTACTCTTTGACGAGCACGCTGATAAACCGGCGGATAGACATAACCGCCCAAGTATAAAGCAAAACGGTGTATCCGTCAATGGGATATTGGAGCTAGTAGGCGCGGAGGGTGTCCGTCATTTTTTTGTGCGCCGTGGAACGCGGTCATTGGAGCGCGGCCATCTTGGCCGCAT
>QMOE01000050.1 GCA_003648125.1 Chloroflexota bacterium | reverse complement strand
GCATGGGTTTCTTACCCGCCAATTGGTAGCAGCAGGTCGAGAATCTGCTCTCTGAACCAGCAATTCCCGTCGGGCATTTTCCTCATAACGGGAATTGCTGCCTCTGAACAGAAAGGCAGGTTTCTTACCTGCCATCCGGCTGAAAGCCGCCCTACCGAAAGACGAGACGCCCGCGCCTTTTGTCTGGCTGGGCAATGTGCGGTATAATCTATTGAAATAGGTCGGATTTGTCGTCCGATGTGGAGGATTCCCCAGTGATAATGAGATTGGATCGTTTTACAGAGCGCGCACAAGACTCGGCCCAGCGGGCGGTCGAGACGATGACGCGCTACGGGCACACGCAAATTGACGTTGAACATTTGCTGATGGCATTGCTGGAGCAGCCGGAGGGGGTGGTGCCACAGATTTTGGAAAAGTTGGGAGTAGATATTGACCAGTTTCAGCAACGCCTCGATGCTCTGCTCAAGAGCAGCCCCAAGGCGGGTATCTATAGCGGCGGTGGAGTGGGGCAGGTCTTTATCACACCGCGTCTCAAGCGCGTGCTCGACCTGGCTAACGACGAAGCGAATCGGCTCAAGGATGATTACATCTCGACCGAACACCTCTTCCTGTCCATCGCCGGCGAGCGCAATACCCCGGTGGCCCGTCTCCTGCGTGAGAGCGGCATCACCAAGGAGCGTATCCTTGATGCTATCAAAGACGTCCGGGGCGGGCAGCGTGTAACCGACCGTAAGGCAGAGACGCGCTATCGCATCCTGGAAAAGTTCAGCCACGATCTGACACAAATGGCCCGCGCTGGCAAGTTGGACCCGGTCATCGGGCGAGATAGCGAGATTCTGCGCGTGGTCCAGGTTCTCTGCCGCCGCACCAAGAACAATCCGGTGCTCATCGGCGAGGCTGGGGTGGGCAAGACCGCCATCGTCGAGGGACTGGCGCGCAAGATTGCCAGCGACGACGTGCCCGAGATATTGATGGGTCGGCGGGTGGTGCAGCTCGACCTGGCGGCGATGGTTGCCGGCTCGCGCTTCCGGGGAGATTTTGAAGAGCGGCTCAAGGGTGCCATTGAGGAAATTCAGCGCGCCGAGGGGGAGATCATCCTCTTTATTGACGAGTTGCACAACGTGGTCGGTGCTGGCTCTGGTATGGGGGCGATGGATGCCTCCAATATGATGAAGCCCGCCCTGGCCCGAGGCGAGTTGCAATGTATCGGCGCGACGACTCTGGACGAGTACCGCCAGTACATTGAGCGCGACAGCGCGCTGGAGCGGCGTTTCGCTCCGGTATTCGTCGAGGAACCGACGGTCGAGGAGACGGTCGAGATGTTGCGCGGGCTGTGCGACAGGTACGAGGCCCACCACAAGGTAGGCATCTCCGAAGAGGCCATCCTGGCCGCGGCTCGTCTCTCGCACCGTTACGTCACAGACCGGTGCTTGCCGGACAAGGCGATTGATTTGATGGACGAGGCGGCGGCAAAATTGCGAGTGGCGCTGCACACACTCCCGCCTGATTTGAAAGAGATGCAGATAGAGTTGCAACGTCTCCAGACCGAGATCGAGGCCGCCAGCACGGTGGAGGATTACGAGCGGGCGGCGAATCTAAAGTCTGAGCGCATCAATATCCAGGCCGAGTTCAACCTCCAGCGCGAGATGTGGCGACAAGAATACCAACTCGACGAGACGATTGGGGAGGAGGACATTGCCGAGGTGGTGGCGAGCTGGACCGGCATCCCGGTCTCGCAGATGCTAGAGACGGAGGCGGAGAAACTGCTGCGCATGGAGGAGGCGTTGCAGGAGCGCATCATTGGGCAGGATGAGGCCGTGGCCTCTATCTCTGACGCCATCCGCCGCGCCCGCTCTGGTCTCAAAGACCCGCGCCGACCCATCGGCAGCTTTATCTTTTTGGGGGCCTCTGGCGTGGGCAAAACCGAACTAGCAAAATCACTGGCCTGGTTCCTCTTTGACGACGAGGACGCCCTGCTGCGCATTGATATGAGCGAGTATCAAGAGCGTCACACTGCCAGCCGCCTCTTTGGCGCGCCGCCCGGCTACATCGGCTACGAGCAGGGGGGCCAGTTGACCGAGGCCGTGCGGCGGCGGCCTTACCGCGTCATTCTCTTTGACGAGATCGAAAAGGCTCATCAGGACGTGTGGAACGCGCTGCTGCAGATTCTGGACGATGGTCGCCTGACCGACGGGCAAGGGCACGTGGTGGACTTTCGCAACACGGTCGTCATCATGACCTCGAACGTGGGCACCGAGTTCGCCAGCACGGCGCGCAAGGTCGGCTTTCAACAGGCCATCTCCACTCTCGATAATGGGTCGGATAACCAGCGCGACATCAAAAAGGAACTGGAAAAGACCTTTCGCCCCGAGTTCATCAACCGCGTGGACGAGATTATCATTTTTAACTCTCTCTCGGTCGAGGAGATGGAGCGCATCGTGGATTTGCAGATGCAAGAGATCGCGGAACGTTTGACGGAACTGGGGTTGCTGGTCAAGCTGACCGAGGCGGCCCGTGCTTGGCTGGCCCGCGAGGGGTTCGATCCGCAGTTTGGTGCGCGCCCGCTGCGCCGCGCTTTGCAGAGGCACGTGGAAAGTCCCCTCAGCGTCAGGTTGTTGCGCGGCGACTTTGAGCGCGGTGATCTGGTCGTCGTGGACGCCGGGGAGGACGGGTTGACGTTCGAGCGGCGACCGGGGCAGATTGAGCAGGATGGAGAAGCATTGGAAGACCCTAAAGGTCCCCCAGACCTTTAGGGTCTTTATTGTTCTACGTGGGGAAGAAACTCACGCCCACCGTCCCCGGCCCAGAGTGGACGGCCAGCGCGGGTGAGAGTTCGGTCACGATCACCTCTACGCACTCGAAGCGAGCCGCGACCAGTTCTTGCAATTTCTCCACCTGTTCCAACGCCGTTACGTGGGTGAAGGCGACTTTGATGCGTGCCCCTTCTCCAACTTGCTGCTGCATCAGTTCCACCATGCGGCGATAGGCCTTGAGCCGGCTGCGGGCAGTGCCCAGAGCCATGATTATGCCATCCTGCATCCCAATCAACGGCTTGATGTTGAGCAGCGATCCGACCAGGTGCGTGGCTTTGCCGATGCGCCCGCCCATGTAGAGATAGCGCAGCGTGTCGGCGGTCTGGATCATGGTGCCTTTTTGTGCTACGTCGCGGGCCTTTTGGGCAACCTGGTCGAGGTCGAGTCCGGTCAGCGCGGCCCGGGCTGCTTCGATGGCAGCCCATCCCTGCGACATCGCCACCTGAAGCGTATCCACCACTTTTATCCGCACATCTGGGTGTTGCTCCTTGAGTATGCTCACGCCGGCCAGGCAGGATTGGTACGCGCCGCTCCCTTTCGAGGTCATGGTGAGCACGACGACTTTTTTCACTCGCTGCGCGAGGTTGCCGAGTCCCGTCAGATAGTCGCCGGGGGCGGGATTGGAGGTCGTGGGTAGTTTGGTCGCGCTCTTTAGCCATTCGGCGAACTCTTTCGGTTTGACGTCTATGCCGTCCCGCAACGTCTCTAGCCCGCGATGGACGTAATACGGCACTATTTCCAGACCCAGTTTCCGGACAAGGTTGTCGGGAATACTCGCGGTTGTATCGGTGAGAACACCAACCATTTGAGCGCTTGTCATTTTCTGTATCCTCTCAATATCTTGGGAACGCGACCATCCTGGTCGCCAGATGCCAGCAAGATGCTGGCGTTCTTCCACCTCGCTCCCATTTATTGAAAAGACACTCCTTTTCTGTATTATCTCAATAAAATGGGAATCGCGGTTACTCTCATTATACGCCTATCGTTGGGCGGCGTCAACTGTTTCGTCAATGTAACAAGCAGCGCAGCAGTTCGATGTGTTGAATGTGCCAGGGCTGGCCGTTGAAATTGGGGTACATCCACAACAGTCCCCAGAGGTGCATCATCACACTGGCGACGATGAGCGTTTTGCCCCACCAGTGCAGCTTGCCGTCTGTCTCCAACGCGATCAATAATATCCCCAGCGGCAGCCAATCCAGCGCAAAGCGGTAGCCGAATTGGTAGGAGCCGGTGTTAAAGTAGAGCAGCGAGGGGAGCGATACCAGCGCGATGGAGAGCCACAGTCCTAAAAACCTGGTTTCTCTGATCTTGGCCAGGGCCGGCAACGTCAACAATATCGCCGGGCAGGTGAACAATAGTCCCATCCCCCACGGGTTGGGTTCAATGCTGAGGGGGGTCAGCGAGACGAGCGGCGGACGAATCAGCATTGTGTACAGATTTTCCGCCACAAAGTGGAGGCTGAATTGTCCCCAGGTTGCCTGGCGGGCCAGCAGCGGGCCGGGGCTGTTCATCCAGCGATAGCCGAACTCGAGCGGGTTGCCAAAGCGCGCCCAGTTGTATGCTGCCTGTCCCAGCAGCGCGGGCGCCATCCCCAACGCGAGCAGGAGCAGGAAGCGCACATTTTCCCATAGGGGCGGTTTCCATACCGCGCTGTTCCGCGTTTCTCGCCAACCCAGAACCAGGGTGAGGGGGAAGGCCAGCAGCACGGGCGCGCGGGATAAAAAGCCCAGTCCCAGCCACAACCCCGTCCACAAAGGCCGGTTTTTCCCCAGCGCCTCCAGCGCATAAAAGCACAGGCAGGTGACCGCTACCACGTGCGCCGTGTACCAGACGGACCCCAGCGCCGCGCAGTACCACAGCGGTGTTCCCAAGCCCAACAACACACACAACCAAACCCCAAACGTAGGGGCACGGCTCGCCCGTGCCCCAAGCCCAAGCCGTTTCAGCACGACGTAGAAAAGCGACACATTCAGCGCGCCCATCACAACGCTAAAGGCGACATCCGAGATGGCCAGTCCACGCAGCGCGACCAGCGGCAGCATCAGCAGCGCCGGCAGCGGCGGGAACGAGACGTACCAGCTTCCCTCGAATAGCGTCAGGTCGTAAGATGGGGCCGGGGCGTGAATCAGGTCGAGGCGGCCGTGGAGGAATGATTCGGCCAGGTAGACAAAGTGGGGGGCCAGTGAGTGGCGGTTCAGGGAGACTCCTGCGGTGAGGGCGTAGATGGCGATGAAAACGACGAACAGTCGCAGGGGGACGGATCGCCATAGACGGTGGAGCTTATTGGTCAGGTTGCGCGGAGGTATCATCCAATACCCGCTGGGGCCACAGAATGTGGTAATAGAAACCGTTCATACACACGTGATCCACCGGTTGATAGTTCTGTCCGATGGCTTCTAGCACCGGCTGGGGGTAGAACTGGGCGCGAAAGATGATCAGGCCAAACTCTTGCCGGTTGATGCGTTCGATTATCTCGGTCGTATCTAGCAGGTCGTTGTTATAAAGGTTGAGGAGTTGAGTGGGATTTGTCACCACCGGATTGCCGGCCAGCAGGCTAAACATTGCTTCTTCGCTGAGGACGGGGCCATCGGCGGTGCGGACATAGTCGAGGATATCTTCGCCGGCCGTATAATCGTCGGCGGTGAGCAAGTGCCCTAGCTGCGTGTAGCCCATCGCGTCGTGGTACTGGAATGTGGCGCAGTCTCCCTGGATAAGCGCGTCGTCCACGCCTAGCGCGCGGGCCAGGGGGCCAAAGAGCGGGCCGGATGTGGGCAGGTGAAGCATGCGCGGGGCTTGCAGCAGATAGAGCAGGGGGATAAGGATGCGTAATGCGTGCGGCGTGCGGCGGGCGGTGTTTTGCAGACGACTCAATGCCAGGCCTGAGGTGAGGCAGGCGGCGGCGATGGCGGTGGTAAAGTAGCCGAATCCCGCGCCCCACTTGCCGCTCAACGCGCCGGCCCCCAGCGAAAAGAGGAACCACAGCGAGTAAGCCGAGAGTCGATCCCAGAACAGTTCGTAGACCAGATAGCCTGCCGCCAGCAGGATAAAGACGGTGTGCAGCCGGAACCACTGCCCAAATAGGAAAACGGTCTGGCGGTAGTCGAATTTGTTGACGTTGGCCTGAATGATGTTGATCCACCACTGGCCTTCGGTGGCAGTGTTCAGCAGCCAAAAGATAGCGCCAGCGGTGACGGCGAGCGCAGCGCCGGCGATGAGGGCCTTTTTGATGTCGCGCAGAAAGATATAGGACAGCGCGGCCGCGACGGTGAACACGGCCATCTGCTTGGTGTAGCCGGCGCAGAGGAGCATCAATAGTCCCAGGATGAGGTTGCGCCGGCCGTGCCGGGGGTGCTCGAACTCGGCGATAAAGGCGATAGCCAGCGTCTCGAACATCACCATTGTCATGTGCATGCGGCATAGCGGCCCAATCTGGTAGACATAGTTGGAGGCCAGGTACGCCAGCCCGGAGACGAGCGGGATGAGCCAGCCGCCCCTTCGGCCTTGCTCAGGGCAAGCGCTCTTGCGCCGCACGATGGCAAAGATGGCCCCGCCTGTGATGAGTGTAGCGGCGAAGGAGACCAGCCGACCGGCGACCAGACGCGGGCCCAAGATCGGCAGCAGCGGCACGATGAGCAGGTGGAAAAGCGGCGGGTAGTTGGAGGCGTAGAAAGGAAAAGTGCTGTTATCCTGGTAGGGCCATTCTCCCTGGCTGTACAGGATGGCGTCGTACAGTTCAAAGCCCTCTCCCTGATCATAGTCAAAGGGCCATTGGAAGAGATTCACCGCGTAGGCGGCGTACACGATCAGGTAGCCGAGGTATACCAGGACGACGAGGATAGCCAGGGTCGCGCCGAGTGACTTGAGAGTGCGGGATACGGGCATTGTGGTTTGTCAGGCCGGGCGGTTGCCCAGGCGAATCAGGATGCAGCCTGCGACGATGGTGGGAAGACTGAGGCCGATCCCTATACGTTGCAAGGGGCCAAATCCGCTCCACCGGCCCGCGCCGATAAAGTCCACTCCGACCGTGGCTCCGATCACGAGCAGGCCGAGCGCGACGACGGCAAAGCCAAGTTGACGTTTGGTGATCATAGTCTACACATTATAGCATAGCGATGCGAGGGTGCAACCCAGGGGCAGGGTTTGCGTATTGGGAGGTAGGAAACGGGAGGTAAGATGCAAAAATCAGATAATGTTCAAGAAATGGCAGAAGACAAAATGGCGGCGGCCGATGAGATGGTGCGTGTTCCCACAGATGAGTGGACGGTGGCGGCGCTGGCGCATGCGAGCGTCCTGCTGACTCTGGTATTGGGGGCGGCCGGTGGTATCGGCGCGCCGGTCGGGCTGGCCGTGCCCCTGGCGATGTATTTCGGCTACCGGGAAAAGTCGCGCTTTGTCGCTTTCCACGCTTTGCAGGCTTTCGTTTATCAGATAGCCGGTTTGCTGATCTATGTCGTCGTGGCCGCAGCGCTGGGGGCCTGGGTGACGATAGCCTGGAATGTCAGCGCCTGGCTGGCGGCGGTGCTGGTCGGGTTCTTGCTGATGCCGTTCGCATTGTTGCTCACGCTGTTGATGGTGTTGGTGCTGCTCGGCGCGCCTTTAGCCTGGCTCGGTTACGGGCTGTACGCGGCGTATCAGGTCTATCAGGGGCGCAATTTCTATTATTGGTTGATCGGGGAGCGATTGGAGGAGGTGAAGGTGTAATGCGCGGACGAGATCCCTTTGTGGCGTTGTTGCTAGAGGTTGCCGGTGGGTTCTTTGGGTTCCTGGGTATAGGATGGATCTATGCCGGCCGGCCGGCGATGGGCATTTTGTTGCTGCTCGGTTATTGGTTGTTGGATTGGATCATTGGTCTGGCGTTGACTGCCGTCACGCTCGGCGCGTGGTGCTGCGTCTGGCCGGCGCAGAATCTGGTCTTTGGCGCCATCTCGGGTTATCTGGCTTACCGTTGGTTGGAGCGAAATCCCTAGTTGCACACCGACAGCGCATCGTTTAGTTTTTACCGCCAGCAAATCGTAGAGATTCTAAAAAAGGATGCCGACAGCATAGCGTAGAGGTTTGGTTGGTTGCACACCGCCAACATATCGTACAGACCATGTGCTTTCGATTGACTTGCGTGCTATACTTTCTCCTGTGATGTAACCGCCAGCAGTCAGTGACAGGAGGATTATCATGCACGACGAGTTGTTTGTTCGCCAGACAGCCATCCGGCTACGTCTGGCAGGTGAAAGCGTCGAGAGTATATGCCGCACCTTGAAAAGATCGGAAGCCTGGTTTCACAAATGGTGGCGTCGTTACCTGGAATCAGGGCCAGAAGGGCTGTACGACCTGACCCGTGGCAATCGTCAGGTGATCAACCGGACACCGCCTCACATTGAGCGGGCAGTCATCAGCGTCCGCCGCCGGTTGGCGGCACGAGCCACCCCTCAGACTCGCTACAGCAAGATTGGCGCCGCCCAGATTCGCGCTGAACTAGAGGCGCTGGGATATGCACCACTGCCAAGCACGCGCACCATTGAGCGCATCGTGACCCAGGCGGGATTGGCCTGTCCACCCCTACGACTGGCATCTCGTATAGCCCGCAACGAGTACCCAGGGCCACAACCTCGGGACTCAAATCACGTGCATCAAGTCGATGTCGTCGGGCCACGTTACCTGAAAGGGTGCTCCACCCGCTACTACTTTCTGGTCTGCAAAGACGTTTTCGACCAGTCTGTCTACATCGAGTTCGTCACCAGCCGCAAAATGGACGTGGTGATGGACTTTCTGGTACACGCCTGGCAGCAGTTGGGCCTGCCGGAGAAGGTCCAGTTCGACAACGGGCGCGAGTTCTGCGGCTTTGGCCACGCCGCTCGCTATTTCAGCCGCGCCATCCGCCTGTGCCTGCGTCTGGGAGTGGAAGCAGTCTTCATCCCCAAGGGTCGCCCGCAGCGCAATGGCTCGGTCGAGAATTTCAATGGCTGGTTCCAGCCATTGCTTCTAAACAGACCTTTTCGTCGTCCCGGTGATGTTCGTCGTGAACTTGGCCGCTTGATGATGGCAGTGAACGAGCAACACGTTCATGCCAACCTCGGTGGACGTACAGCGGCCCAGCATCGGCGCGGCAAACGGTTGCACAAATTGCCTGCTAACTTCACCGTCGCTGGAGAGAAGCTGCCGATTGCCGTCGGAAAGGTTACATTCATCCGGCTGGTGTCAGTTCAGGGCAACGTCAGCATCTTGGGACAGACGTTCAAGATTGGCAAGCGTCTCAAGTTTCAGTACGTCAGGGTCACCATCTACACCAGGTATAGGAAACTAAAGGTCTATCATAGAGGCAGGATCGTCAAGGAATTCCCGTATCCATTGCCAAGAAAATAGCAAAAAACTCTACGATTTGCTGGCGGTTATTTCTGTTTGAATCTCTACGATGCGCTGTCGGTTAAATTCGACCAAAACTCCACTGTGGACTGCTGTCGGTGTGCAACTTGGCAAGCGCAGATAGGTGATGAATACCATCGCGCCCTGTGCGGCGAATGCCTTCGCCGTCGCTGCGCCGATGCCGTGATTGGCGCCCGTTACGAGAGCTACTTTGCCCTTCAATCCAGGGTCAATCATAGGTTCTCCTCCTTTCCTTGTCTTGGATTGCTTCCACTTCTTTGGGCCAGTTTCGTCTCAATGCCTCTGATTGTCATCTCCAAATAAGGCCACCCGGAAACGCAATCCTCGACGATTCTCCGCATATCTTTTCTGT
>QMOE01000049.1 GCA_003648125.1 Chloroflexota bacterium | reverse complement strand
TCATCAGAGCGCCCAGCGGCGATCTCTTTGATGGGGATGCCAGAGGTGTTGGTGCTGACGATGCAGTTCGGGCTGCGCACTTTATCAAGGCGGGCCATCAGTTGTTGCTTGATGTCCAGCCGTTCGACGATCACCTCGATGATCCAGTCTACCTCGCCCAGCCAGTCGAAATTATCTTCCAAATTGCCCAGCGTGACCCGTTCGGCGACGTCTTTGGCAAAGAGATTGGCCGGACGGGCCTTGATGCAGCGCTGCCAGCCCTCGTTGACGATGCGGTTGCGCACCGCCGGGTGGTCGAGCGTCAGTCCTTTCTTTTCCTCTTTGGCCGTCAGTGCTCGCGGGACAATGTCCAGCAAATAGGCCGGAATACCGGCGTTAGCCAGATGAGCGGCAATCGCCGCCCCCATCGTCCCCGCGCCGATGACGGCCACACGGTTGATCGAGTAATCCATAATTGTGCCTCCTTATATCATTGACTTGCAAATTCACTACCGGACACTTTTTCAGAGGTGTCAAAAACAGTTACACAGAGAGCGCAGAGAAAGGCACAGAGATACACTGAGATGTTGAAAATCGGATCGTTTGACGAAGGAACTAGTTCACAGATAGATTCTCTCAAAAAACCTCTGTGCGTCTCGGTGAATTCTCCGTGAATCTCTGTGTAATCATAAACTTGGCAAAAGTGCCCGGTAGCAAAACTTGCAAACTTGCCACTTGCAAACTTGCTCGCTACTTGAGCTGTGCGCTGCGGAAGCCCAAGATACGGCGGGCGACGATGAGCTTGTTGATCTGCCCCGTGCCCTCGAAAATGTCGTTGATCTTGGCGTCGCGCATCCACTTTTCCAGCAGCAACTTGCGCGAGTAGCCCAGCGGCCCCATCAACTCAACCGCCTTCTGCGTGACCCAGGTCACCGCCTCGCCAGCCTTGGCCTTGCACATACTGGCCTCGACGGGGTTACTCATCTTCATATCGGCCATCCAGACAGCGCGCAGGACGAGCAGCCAGGCCGCTTTGAGCTGGGCCTCCATCTCCATCACGTCCCGCTGCACGGCAGTGAGCTTGTGGCGCGGCGCGCCATAGGGGAACTCGACGCCGTTCTTTTCCAGCTCCGCCTTGACGAACTCGAACGCCGCCCGTCCGACGCCAATGGCGCTAGAGGCCACCAGCGGGCGGGAAGCGTTAAAAGTCTGCATGGCCCCCTTGAACCCCTTGGTCTTTTTCCTATCCTGCACCTCCGGGCTGCCCAGGATATTATCGTAGGGGATGCGGCAATTGTCAAAGAGAATGGAGGCGGTGTCGCTGGCGCGGATGCCCAGCTTATCCTCGACCTTGGTGACGCTCATGCCAGGCGTGCCCCGCTCGACAACGAAACTCTTGATGCCAGCCCGCTTGGCCGAGCGGTCAACAGTCGCCCACACCACCACGAAGCCATCCGACTCCTGCGCCGCCATGAGGCCGCTGGTGACGAAAATCTTTTCGCCGTTCAGAATCCACTCGTTCGTCTCGGGGTCGAGCGTGGCCGTGCACTGAATCGAGGCGGTGTCGGAGCCTGCACCCGGCTCCGTGATCGCCATAGCGCCCCATTTCGGCTCTCCCTCGGTAAAGCGAGTGAGGAAACGCTCCTTTTGCTCCGGCGTGCCGACCGATTCGATGGCCGTTCCACCCAGGCCCGCGTCCGGCGTGCAGAGGTAGATGGCCGCATCGCCCCAGGACATTGTCTCAATGACGTGAGCGAGCATCATGAAGCCGATAGGGGGGCGTTTCTCCTTTTTTTCCTTTTTCTCCTCTTGGGGCTGACCCCGGCCAAGCAGGCGGTCGAGGTTCTTTTTGTTCATGCCCTTTTGGGTTTCCCACACCATGTTGATATAGTCCCAGGGCTTTTCGTGCTCGTGCTCGTCCAAGTAACGAGATACAGGCCGGATCATACCCTCGGCCAACATCTTCATCATCGCCAGGTTGCGCTCAATCACACTGGGGGTTTCAAAATCTATCATTTCACTTCTCCTCTATACCATGCCTCAGACCATCGCCATGCCGTCAAAAGTGACAAAGCCGCGCCCGTTGCGCAGCCATAATTCGACCGGGTGCTCGCGGATGTAACCGTGCCCACCGAGCACCTGCACGGCCCGGTCGGTGACGGTGAGCACCATGTCGTCGGCGTAGGATTTAGCCAGGTAACACTCTTTGGTAGCATCCTCGCCCCGATCCAGCTTCCAGGCCGCCTCCCACGCCATGAGACGAGTCGCGTCCACCTCGATGGCCATCTCCGCCAGCATAAAGGCGATGGCCTGCCGCGAGGCAATCGGCTCGCCAAACGCCTCCCGCTCTTTGGCGTACTCAAGGGCGTACTCGTAGGCCGCGTTAGCCATTCCCACGGCCATAGCCGCCAGCGCGGCCCGTGAATAGTTGAGCATGCGGCCAAAGTCGCAGCCGGCCGCGCCGCCCAACTTGTTGGCCACTGGCACACGGCAGTCGTTCAGCGATAGCTCGTAGGTCGCCAGCGCCTTGATGCCCATGTTCTTTTCCCGCTCGCCGATTTCCAGGCCCGGCGTGCCCTGGGGAACGATAAAGCCCTGCGTCGCGCCGTTCTCGGCGGCCCAGACCAGCATCTGCTTGGCGTCGGCGGCCAGGGGGACGTAGCATTTCTGGCCGTTCAGGACATACTCGTCCCCGTCCGACGTGGCGGTGGTCGCCAGCTCGTTGGGGTCAAAGTCATAGCGCGGCTCAATAAGGGCCGCCGTGACCGGCTCGAAAGCCACGTCACAAAAGGCCGGCAAGTATTCCGCCTTTTGCTCCTCCGTGCCGCCCACCAGGATGGGAAAGGCGAGCAGACCGGGAGAGAGGGCATGCATACCGATGCTCAAATCGCCATAGGCCAGTGTCTCGGCCACCAACACGCCGGTCAGCGCCGAGTGCTCGTCGCCGAAACCGCCGTACTTCTCTGGGATTTGGCTGGCGATCAGTCCCATCTCCCAGGCGGTGTCGATCAGCTTTTGGGGAATCTCGCCCGTTTCGTCACACTCGCGAGCCGCTTCGCGCATCTCGCGGGTGGCGAACCTGGACACCGCATCCACGATCATTTTTTGCTCGTCGGTCATACTAAAAGATATCATGGGGCTTCTCCTTATCCAGTTTACGTTTCACCATTCTCCACGCGCTCCAACAATCCTTGCAACCAGCCCAACTCGGCCTCCAGGTGCGCTCGAAAGCGGTCTGTCACAGCACGGACGCCCAAAAACGGCCCATCGCGCACGTGCCCGTTCTCGTCCTGCGGCTCTACGATGTCGCACTGCTTTTCCACGATGCGGATACGGCGGCGAATCAGGCCTACGAGTTCATCCTGGGGCAGAACGTCGAGGGCAGCCACGGCGATGAACAGTGGAATGGGTACCGGCTGATTCACAAGCCACGCCTCCCGCACCATCTCCACAAATGCAGAACGACCGCGCTCGGTAATTTCAAACATACTCCGAGCGCGGCCGCTTTCTACTTGGATGCCGGCTTTTTCGATGAATCCCTCGCGGGTCATCTTGTTCAGTTCATTGTAGAGCGTCGCCAGGGGAATGGCGCTCCACATGTCAATACACTCGCGCTCCAGGGTTTTTTTGATCTCGTACCCGTGAAGCGGCCCGTGACGCAGGAGGGATAGAGTGGCAAGTCTCGTCTCAGACACAGAGATTCCTTCCAATCAGTCCTGGGGGATATTCTACCGTAGAGTATTATACAATAGAACATGGTGGCTGTCAAGAGTTTTTTGGGTGTGCGTCATTTTCTTGTGCGTCACGGAACGCGGTCATCTTGACCGCAGAGATGCGGGCGAGGACGCCACGCTCCCAGCTACCTGGAGAGCCGGTATCTGGCTCATGGCGTATTCGGCCAGCGCCACGATGGTCAGGCTGGGGTTGATGCCGGGGTTGGCGGGCATAATCGAGCCATCCACCACGTACAGGCCTGGATAGTTGTGTATCTCACAGTTGAGGCCAATCACACCCTCACCGGCGTCGCGGCCAAAAGGCGCCCCGCCCAGGATGTGCGCCGTGGATGGCATATTCAATATGCTCTCGCTGAACGTCCCGGCCGGGACACCGTCTATTTTCTCGGCAAAGGCGCGCGTGACCTCGTGGCCGATGGGGATTTCTGCCCGAACGGGGTTCTCGTCGTCTTGTTTGGCAACCAACCCACGCCGGAATAAAGTCAACCAACCCCGCCGGGGCCGCAATTGGATCAGGTTATCTTTGGTCTGCATCACCAGCAAGATGGTGGTGCGGCGAGCCCAGTTAGCGCGGATGGCGCGTACCAAGTCGCGCAAATGACGCACAACTTCCTGCGACGCCATCAAGAGACGAGCAAATACTCCCCGCCCCCCGGCCTCGATCAAGGGAGCGGCCAACAGATTGGTCAGCGACGATCCTTCCGACCAGCGCACCGGCTCGATGGCCGTGACGTCGTCGGCCTGGAAAATCGAGGTGATGGCGACACCAGCAGAGTAATCGGTCTGATCGTCACAGGCCATCACGCCCAACAAGGCCTCGCTGTTGGTGCGCACGCAGTCGCCCAAGCGCGGTGAGAGATCGGGCAGCGAGCGGCTGACATCGCGGCAGTGGAACAGCAGCTTGAGCGTGCCCGGCGTGCCGGCAGAGATGACCGCGTTGCGCGTCCGCACCGTCCGCTCTAGCTTGAACAACCATGCCGTCGAGCTGCGATAGGCAACCTCATAGCGCGCCCCATCCGGCTGACCCTCCGGCAGTGGGCGAATGTCCACCACCTCCGCCTCGGGCCGGATGACGGCCCCCCACTTTTCGGCAAAATAGAGATAGTTCTTGGTCAACGTGTTCTTGCTGTTTTCGCGGCAGCCGACCATGCACCCGCCGCAGTGGGTACACCCCTTACGCGCCGGCCCTGCACCGCCGAAATAGGGATCGGGAACCAGTTTCCCCTCCTGGCCCGATTCGCCAAAAAAGACCGCCACCTCGGTCGGGCGGAAGGTGTGTCCCCGGCCCATATCAGTGGCTATCTGTTGCAGCACCCCATCGGCGGGCCAGCGGCGCGGGTTGGGGACCACGCCCAACATGCGTTTGGCGGTGTCATAGTGCGGGCGCAAGAGAGTCTTCCAGTCAGCCAGACGGCGACAGGACAGCGATTCGAACATCCTGTCGTCCGGCTCCATCATCACATTGGCGTACATCAGGCTGCCGCCCCCCACCCCGCTGCCGACCATCACCATCAGGCCGCCGAGTTGCGTAATCTGCAGGATGCCAAAGCAGCGCAATGACGGAAGCCACAAGTATTTCCAGACGTCCCAATTGGTTTTGGGAAAGTCCTCGTCGCGGAAGCGCTTGCCGCGCTCCAAGACCAGCACACGGTATCCTTTCTCGACCAGCCGCATGGCCGAGACGCCGCCCCCAAAGCCAGAGCCGATGACGACAAAGTCAAAGACTTTGCTGGCGTCCCGGGTCTTGTCGTCTTGCGCTTTCTCTTCAGTTTGCGTATTGCGTTTACGTTTGCCCTCCATACGCATCACTTGTATCTTTTCAAAAAAGTTAGGGCAACATAGTCGCGCTATGGAAAGCGCGGCTACTGGGCATCTGTAAAGCAAGTTGCAAGCGTTCACGTGGAGGTCAAGCCGTAACTGTAGGTCACGCTTGCAGCGTGAATTCCGGGCGAATCGTCGTGCCGCAAGCACGACCTACAAGGTTGTTTTGCTTGCCGAGCACCAAAAATCGGGTCAGATCTGGCGATCCCCTCAGTTTTGAGTATGCTGCAAGTACAACGGGCATCCCCCGCCGCAGAGCGACAACTCTGGACATTCCCGGCACTTGTCCGGGACGTAGCGCCGTTCCCGCAGCGTCAGCGCCAGATCGTGATTCCAAATCGAGTCCCAGGAATCGCGCAGAATATAGCCCAGCGGCTCGTAATAGCTCTGGCAGGGAATGACCGCCCCGTCCGGTTCGACACACATGTTGTACAGCGCAGCGGTACAGGCTTTCACCCCCAGGTTCATTTGCAGCGGGGAGAAAGCACAGTACTGGGTGGGCGTGTACCAGATGAGGCGCAGGCCATGCCGGTCTGCTGTTTCCTTGACCCGCTCCAAAATCGGCCCCAGTTCCCCCTCGCGGAAACCGGTGCCCACCACGCTCCCCCGCCCGGAGTAGATGAGGCTGTTGCAGGCAAAGGTGGGCACGTTCAGCGACGCGATGAACGATACCATGTCCTCAATGGTCGGGACATTCTCGTGCGTCAGGGTGGTGTTGGTAGTGGTGTACAGTCCACCCGCAACCGCGTTACGCACGCCCGCCACCGTCTCTTGCCAGGCACCGGGGGCCGCCACCATGTGGTCGTGTATCCGCTCATCGTGCGATTCCAGCGTGATCTGGACGTGATCCAGCCCAGCAGCGACCAACTCGCGCACGTACCCGGCATCGGAGAGGCGGCGCCCGTTGGTCAGCAAGCCGGCGACCAACCCCTTTTCGTCGGCGTAGGCCACCAACTCGACCAGATCAGAGTGCAGCGTGGCCTCTCCCCCGGTGAAACAGACGTGCGGGATACCCACGTCCCACACCCGGTCCAGCACGGCTTTCCAGGAGGCGGTGTCTATCTCTGGGTAGTCAGGGGGACGGGCAACGTAGCAATGGGGACAATCGTTGTTGCAGCGATAGGTCAGCGCCAGGTCCATCCGGTAAGGGGCGGTGAGGGGAACCGAGAAGGGGTCTATCCGCTCCATATCCAACCCGTGGATGGGACAGATGGAGCCATCGGCGGCGATGAGCGACTCGATCTGCTCCTGCAGGTAAAGATAGTCGGCCTGGGCGGTGGCCCGATCTACCCGGTAGCGGCGGCGCATAGTCCGCACGGCCTCCTCCTGGGGGACATCCTCCAGGATAAAGCGAGCGTACTCGATGGCAGTTTGGTTGAGATGAATGATCCGGGAGGCGTTGATGACCAGCAAGCCGCGCCCGTCAGGATCCACGCGCAGGTGCAGTCGTACCCGCCCCCCGGATTCGTCGCGCCGCTCGTAACCGTGCAGGCCCGGCGACACAGGGTGAGGCCGGGCCAGGTGCTCTCGTAAGCCAGTGAGAAATGACATAGGCAGCCGGTCTACCTGCCCCCTCCGGCGCAGGCGCAGGCGCAACCAGCGCAAGCGCAGGCACAGGCGCAACTGCTCCTCCCGCCGCCATAACTGCGACCGCCGGAAGTTTTCGGCGGCGGATTGGTCACCTGCGTCACGCCGCCGGTAAAGCCGGTCAAGTTCTTGACGATGCCACCGGCTGTGGTCTGAACTCCGTTCACGATCGTCGCGGCGAAGGCAGCGCCGGGAAGGGTCGGCAACTGAGCGCGCCCCATCGCAGGAGCCGAGGGACGCGAAGGCGAAACACGCGCCGCGCCGGCCGGCTGAGTGCGCCCCCAGGGATGATAATAGCCCCACCACATCGGCACAAAGACTGGGCCGGTGCGGAAAGTACGATTCGTCCGCTCTTCAAAGTCGTCGTCCAACATCGTCCACCCCAGTTGCTCGTCAAAGCGCTGCCCGCGCACCTCCGGCGTCTCAGCCCCCTCCACCTGCTGCCACGCCTGCTTGACGATGCTCTTGTAGTATGTCACTGACTCTTTGCGGCTGAACCCTTTCATTTTGTTGTTGACCTCTTTGATCAGCGCGACCATCATCTTGCGGAGTTGTTTCTCACTGAGAGTGCCATCCTTCTTCACCGCCTCCAGAAAGGCCGTTTCGTATGAGCGCAGCTTTTCCGGCAACGGTTCGTTGGCCTGGATTTTGAGCGGGCTGTCGTCGAGCACCGTCACGGCCCCCTTTTTGAGCAGGCCAAAGAGGATCATGGTCATGATCCTGTTCAGGGGAGTCTCTAAGAGAATAGCCGCCTCCACCGCAGTCAGCCCGCGCTTGACCCCCACCCCTTCGACCTTCATCGAAGGTGGCAGGTACTGCATCTTGCGCTTGCGCTGGCCCCAAATCGAGAACCCGATAAAGGCAGCAAAGCCCAAAAAGACGAGGGGGACAGGGTTGCAACAACAGCTCAGAGTTGTAGTGATGGCAGACATAATTCCACCAAAGATCATCTCCAGCGCCGAAGGGGGTTGCTGCACCGCTCCCTCGGCCACGTAGCGGCGCGGGAAAGAGGCCCCAAAGGTATACTGGCGATCCGGCGCGGCCTCCGAGTTGTGCCAGATGTAGACCACGCGGCTGTCATCGTCCAGTGCCGCGTCCGGCTGCTCCTGGGGCCAGCCGGAGGGGCTGCGATGATAGCGCGGCTCGTCCGGCTGCACATCCACCGGCAGATGGAAGTAAACTGTCAGGTCGGTGGAGCCGTGGGAGAACTGGCTGCCGAACCAGGTGGGGGAGAACTCGGTGCTGGCATACTCGGCGTCGTCGCTATCCTGGTAGACCATCTCACCCACGCGGTCAACGAACACGTGCACCGTGCCGCTCTGACCGGGGCCAATCGTCCCGCTGCCCAGCCAGACAGCCACACCATAATCGCCGCCGCCCTGATAGTCCCGGTCAATGCGGTCCACCGCCACGCCATCCACATCGGCGCTGAAGCCGGACAGATTGTAGTCGCCGGTGGGCAGGCCCAGGTCAACCGCGTCAATCGGATGAGCGCCAGGGTCGCAACTAAAGGTGAACCAGTACTCGAGCGTGACGGAGCCATCCTGGTTGATCCAGACGTCCACCACCTCCTGGTCCAGGGAAAACGAGTAATCCTGGGCATAGGAGACAGAGGAACCGCTCACCAGAATCAGGAGAGCAGCAATAACGACAAATATCTTTTTCCAGTGCATAGACCACCTCCGTTGGGAGCAGTGAGAGACGTTCACCACTTGGGTTCCTCGACCATCTGATACGCAGCGCCGCAGTAGGGGCAAGAGATAAAAACCGCGCCTTCCTTCACCGTGACGCTATCTTTACTCAGCTCGGCCCCACAGTTCTGGCACTTTAATTTTTCCAGTTCAATGTCGCCGCTGAGATCAATCTTTTGGACGATTTCCTGCGGGCCTTGGGCCTCTTTTGACCTGCGTGACCTGACGTAGAGCACAGCCCCCACGGCCAGGGCAACGATGACCAGCCCCACGGTCACGGTAATGCCACCGATGGCAATCCAACCCGGCTCTCCCTGCGGGCTAAAGGCTCCCCAGATAAAGAGCAGGCCGAAAAATATCAGCATGCAGGCCACGATGACGCCAATGACGGCCATAACGGTGAGGATGGTGTAACTGACGGTTTTACCTTCAGACATTGTCAACTCCTATTTTCTATAACCCACTACTTGACTTTACGCATCGACGCCGTCCAGGTTGCAATCGAGCACCCTACTTGCTTTACAGATGTCCAGTAGCCGCGCTTTCTATAGCGCGTCTTGCCCGCGAGGTATGGAAACCTCGGCTACGTTGCCTTAACTTAATGGCCCTGCCTGAACGGTTGAGGCCCAAAATTCTTTACAGATGAGACAAGATTTTGGACACGGACAAACACGGAAAATACAGATAGATAAAAAATCGTATCATCTCAATAATCCGGGGCGCGAATCTGTAGGGCGGGTTT
>QMOE01000048.1 GCA_003648125.1 Chloroflexota bacterium | reverse complement strand
CGATAACCTCAAGCAGGCGCTGATAGCCTTGACAGAGCTGGATACCCTGCCGATACTGGGCTCCCTGCGCAACACGCTCCGCGCCTGGAAGAATCCCGCCGCGCTCAAGGTGGCCGAGTTGGAGGCGCGCCAGGCGGATATGTGGGAAATCCTGCCTATCGTCGCCGGCACAGAGAGCAGGCGCATGTACGAGGAGGGAGACGTGGAGGCAGGCATCATCGCCTGTAGTCAGTCCATCGGCATCGTGGGGCAGATCAAGCCGGTGGCGGACGTGATTGAGGAGATGGTGCGGGAAGCAGTAGAGATTCACGGTAGATTGATAGATTAGTAGAAAGAAGCAACTGAAACGCACCCTAATGATTTAATTGCACAGCCAGAAAAATTTGACGGACACCGACCAGCAGCTACAGGTAGACAGAGCTGAGGCTCTTTGATATAATCATCGCCAGGAGGCCAACATTGATCATTCACACCATCCACGTCGGCATCACCCAGACCAATTGCTACGTCGTCGGCTGCGAGGAAACACACGAGGGAGTCGTGATTGACCCCGGCGGCCATCCTCAGCGCATCCTCAAAGTCGTCGAGGAGAGCGGCTTGACCATCCGCTATATCCTCAACACGCATTGTCACTTTGACCACATGGGGGCCAACGCCGAGATCGTGGCCGCAACCGGCGCGCCCCTGGCCCTCCACCCGGCAGAATTGCCGATGCTGCAAGCGCGGGGAGGCGCGGCCCTGTTCGGCGTGCAGGTGAACGAAAGCCCCATGCCGGATATAGAGCTAGAGCCTGGACAGGTGCTAAAAGTGGGCACGCTGCGCTTCCAGGTATTGCACACCCCCGGTCACTCCCCCGGTAGCGTGACCTTTTACTCGGAGGAAGAGGGCGTGGCCTTTGACGGCGACGTGCTCTTCCAGATGGGCATAGGGCGCACCGATCTCCCCGGCGGCAGTTTTGATACACTGATGCACTCGATCCGCGAGGTGCTGTTCACTATGCCCGACGAGACGACGATCTATTCCGGTCACGGCCCCAAGACGACGGTGGGGCACGAGAAGCGATCCAATCCCTGGTTAAAGTAGGCGCAGCACCCCAGATTTGCCCCTCCGCCTTCCCCCTGGTATAATGCCCGCATGCGTTTAAGGAACGCAGCGTATGACGAAATGGAAAACAGATAAAACAAAAGGCTTGAGCGTCGGCGTGGGCCTGATGATAGCCATCATCCTGGTAGACGCCGGCCTGATCTGGCTGATAGCCGATCAACGAACCATCAACACTGGAACGTTCATCATCGGCCTGACCGTCCTGCTCAGCCTGGGCCTGCTGACGGTCGTAGGCTACTGGCTGTACGGGCTGACTCGCTCAGAATACACCCTCGACCGCAACGCACTGGTCATCCGCTGGGGGCCGGTGGAGCACGTCATCCCCTCCGATCAAATTGAGAGCGTGCTCACGGGCGACGAGGTTGAGGGGCGCATCCGCCTGCGCAGCGGCGGGATGTGGCCCGGTCACTGCGTCGGCTCCGGTGAGTTTCCCGGAGAGGGGCTAACTCTTTTTTACTCCACCGTGCCACCCCAGGACCAAGTCTACGTCGTCACCCCTGATCTCGTTTACGGCATCTCTCCCGCCGACCGCGAGGTCTTTGTGGAATCGTTCCGCGAGCGTTGGGAGATGGGCCCCACTCAGGCCGTGGAGCAATCCTCCCGGCAACCGGGGTTCCTGGACTGGACTATCTGGCAAGATAAACTGGGATTGGGCCTGTTGGCGGTCGGTTTCCTGACGCTCCTGGCCTTGATCGGCCTGCTGTGCTTCCAATTCTCGGCATTGCCCTTGCTGGTACCCCTGCACTTTGATGTGACCGGAGCACCCGACCGACTAGGCCCACGCGGGCAAGTCTTTACCATCCCACTAATTGGCTTCCTGGTACTATTGCTCAACCTCTTTCTAGGCGGGCTGTCCTACCGGCGCGAGCGGATGGTAAGTTACCTGCTGTGGGGAGGAGTAATCCTGGTGCAGGTGCTGATGTGGGTGGCGGCCGCCAGTATTTTGAGACACTCGTAACGTGCTATGCTTGAATCACTTGACTTCTTTGAACCAAGAGGGCGACCCTTGCGGTCGCCCCTACGTTTCGTGACGCGCTATGGTTGAATCACTCAACCTCTTTGAACTCCTCGGTGGATTTGTCATCTCTCTCATTATCGGCGCGCTCGGCTACAAACGCAGCGCGCTGAGCGGCAGCGGCGTCGTGGGAGCGATCATCACCGGCACGCTCATCTTTGGGCTGGGCGGGTGGGAATGGGGCGCGCTGCTCATCGTTTTCTTCGTCTCCTCCAGCGCTCTCTCCTTCTACCGCGCCCGCGACAAGGAGGGGTTGGCGGAAAAGTTCGCCAAGGGACACCGGCGCGACCTGGGCCAGGCACTGGCTAACGGCGGTCTGGCGGCATTGCTGGCAGTGATCTCCCAAATCAGGCCGCACCCCTTCTGGTTCGCTGCCTGCGCCGGCGCGATGGCGGCCGTCAACGCCGATACCTGGGCCACCGAGTTGGGTGTGCTGAACGCGCGGCTCCCGCGCCTGATCACCACCGGTCAGCGGGTCGAGGTGGGCACGTCCGGCGGCATCACCTGGCTGGGGATTGGCGCGTCACTGGCGGGCGCGCTCCTCATTGGACTGACGGGCGGGCTGTGGCTGCTGGCCTTGCGCCAGGGTTGGGTCGCTGCGGGCGCGCTGCTGCTGGCGGCGACGGTTGGCGGATTGGCCGGCTCGCTTCTGGATAGCTTGCTGGGCGCCACCGTCCAGGCCATCTACTGGTGCGATACCTGCCACAAAGAGACCGAGCGCGTGGTGCATCGCTGCGGCACAAAGACGCGCCAATTGCGGGGCTATCGCTGGCTGGGGAACGACTTGGTGAACCTGTTCGCTTCCGTCGCGGGCGCGCTCGTCGCTGCGGGAGTGTGGGAGATATTGTGATCGAGAAATCCCAGCGGCTCATCGTCATTGACGTGGACGGGCTGCGGCGCGACGTCTTTCGGACATCGCTGGCAGCGGGCGACCTGCCTAACGTCGCGCGCATCGTCGGTGGGCGGGAGGAGCGGAGCGCCTGCCACGTGGACGCGCTCTCCACCGCCCCTTCCATCACCTTTGCCGCCCAGGCCAGTATCTTTACCGGCCAGCATCCGGGACGACACGGCATCGCCGGCAACGAGAGCTTTGACCGCCTGGGCCGCATCTCCTCCGGTCATCCGCGCCACTTTGGCTTTGACGTCGGCTACACGCTGGCCGTGGACGACGCCGTGCGCGTCTTCTCCGCCGGCCTGGCCTCGCAACTCCTCAGCAGCGAGACGCCCACCCTTTACGAGATCGCCTCAGCCAATGATATGACCTCCGCCGTCGCCTACAACATGTACGCCCGTGGCGCCGACGCCTGGCTGCCGCCCGATATTGTCGAGATCGCCCGCTTCACCAAAGGGAAGCGAGTGCTGGGGCTGGAGGCGGGCCAGTACGACAGCGGTATGCTCGACCGCCTGATCGCGCACCTGGACGCGGGCAATCGGCCCGATTTGCTCACTGCCTACTTTATGGGCCTCGACCATCACAGCCACGCCCACGGCCCGGCCAGCCAGCCGGCCTACCTGCGCGACGTGGTTGATCCTCAAATCGGCCGGCTGTTGGACGCGCTAGAGATGCGCGGGATGCTGGCGGGCGCGCTCTTTGCGCTGGTGAGCGACCACGGTCAGATCGAGGTCGTGCCCGACGACCACCACTCTATCCGCCTGGGCTTTCCCTTCGACCGGGAACTGGGGCACCTCTTTGCGGCGCTGGGGCTGGACGTACACGACCTGCCCGGCGAGGATCCCGCCTGCGACGCAGTGATGGGCCTCAATGGCGGCCTGGCCCACGTCTACCTCCAGCACCGGGCCGCCCGCTGGGCCAACCCGCCCCGCTACGCGGATGACGTCCTGCCGGTGGCCGAGGCCTTCCATCAGATGAACAAAAGCGGCAAGTACGAGGAATCGCTGCGGGGCAGCCTGGATCTGATCCTGGTGCGCGATGCCGAGCGCGAGGGCTGGCAGGGAGAATACCGCATCTACCTGGGCGGCGGTCAAACGCAGCCCTTTGGCGATTACCTGGCGGCCCATCCCGAACTGGGCTATGCGGACCCCGCCAACCGCATCCGGCTGGCCGCCTCGGCGCTGACGGGCGACCTGATCCTGGCGGCCAACGGACGGGCGGGCTACTATTTTGGCGCGCCGACGACGGGCGTACACGGCGGGCTGCTGCCGGCTGAATCCGAGGCGGTGCTGACCTTTGCCTATCCCGGCGGCTCCTCGCAGGAAATCGCCCGGCTGCGGGAGACAGTCGCGGGCATCGTCGCCGACCGCTGCGCCGCCGAGGGGAACCGCGAACCGAGCGTGGCCGATATGGTCCCTGCCGCGTTGGCGTTGCTGGGCATGTAGGGCAGGTTGGCAACTTCTGGTGATTACCCACAAGTATACAGAGTCTATTGGAGATGGTCATTTTTTCACCACAGAGGCACAGAGGACACTGAGATAGTACCTTATCAGTGAAATTCTTGTACACTGAACAAGAATTTTCGACAGGATTTACAGAATTGACAAGATTTCTCCCTCATCCTGTAAATCCTGTCAAAAACCTGTTTGGTTCTGGCTTGTCCAGGTTAGGATATTGAAGTGTTTTCTCTGTGGCGAGATGTGGGTAATCACCAAGGCAGCTTGCCTTCAGTTGCCAGAACAAGTATAATAGCGTTAATCAATCAGTTAATCAATCAACGAGGTAAACCTGATGGAAAGAAGAATGACGGCAACTGACGCCCGGATTCGCTTTGGCGAGGTCATGCGCCGGGTGGTGGAACAAGGGGAACGGGTCATCGTGGAGCGAGTCAACAAGCCACTGGTGGTCATCCTCTCCATGTCTACATATAAGCAAATGAAGGCTGCCCAACAGCGGGAAAGCTGGCAAGACGCACTGGCGCGGGTCATCGAAGTAGGAACCAGGATCAGAGCCAGGCGAGAGGGACAACCATTGACCCCGCCGGACGAGATCATTCACCAAATGCGGGAGGAGCGTGATGCGCAACTCGCCAATTTGTGTTGATGCCAGCCTGATTATACGTTTAATGCAGAGCGGCACGTATGAATCTCCCACCGCCATATTGTGGAAAGAATGGCACGAGGCTGACCGCTCTATAGTGGCGCCCAGCCTGCTATACTATGAGGTGACCAACGCCATATACAAATATGTCATCCATAGCGAGATGCTCCTGGAAGAAGCCGCCGATATCCTGAACGCAATTGTGCGGTTGGACATTACCTCATACGAAAATGCCAACCTGTATCGCAGGGCGCTGGAACTCGCCCGCCGATTTTCTCTCTCGGCAACTTACGATGCCCACTACCTTGCCCTGGCCGAGATGCTGGGCGCAGAGCTTTGGACCGCCGACCGCAGGTTGGTCAAAGCGGTCAGCGCTGCTTTGCCCTGGGTGCGCGAGGTGGGATGAAAGACTAGAGCAGGTGATGGGTCGAGCAGTGTATCAAGACCATACGGACAAAATGAGGAGGATATCCAATGTCTTTTTTCACCGTCAATGAATTACCCGCGACCGAGATGCTGCCGGGTGTCACGCGCCGGGTGGTCTATCTGGAACACGCGATGATGACCTTTTTCACCTTTGAGCCTGGGAGTGTGGTGCCTGAGCACAGCCACCCCCACGAGCAGATCGCCTACGTTGTGCAAGGGGCGATGGAGTTCACGCTGGAAGGCGAGACGCGCGTGCTGCGGGCCGGCGAGGGCGCCTGTTGCCCGCCAAACGCGCCGCACGGGGCCGTCATCCTGGACGAGCCGACCATCGCTCTCGACGCCTGGTACCCCCTGCGCGAGGATTACAAGTAACAGCGTGCAACGAGAGAGCGGCTGCCGGCGGGCATTGTTCGCATTGTTCATCGTCGCGGGCGTTGTATGCCTGGTCGCCACGCCTTACGTGTGGAAGCACTATCTCAGCGGGCTGATTCCACCGCCGCTGCCCGTCTTCCCTCCCGCGCTGCCCTATACCCCCTGGCCCACGCCGCCCGTCGCAACGACGTTTGACTTTCCCCTGCTGCCCGCCGAATCGTATGGGCCATACGTTCAGACCGTCACCGGGCCGCTGGCAGTGGACACCCGCTACGGCGCGCAGAATCCGGCGCAGGGCAACCGCTCCAACTGCTTCCGCGATGTCAGTGGCGGCGGCGTCCCCTTCAGCCAACTCTACCACGCCGGCGTAGACCTGTTCGCGCTGGACGAGGCGGGGCAGGTCGCCTGGGGGCAGGCCACGCACGCCCCGGTGCATGCCGTGGCCGGTGGCGTCGTCGTCTCTACTATTGACGCCGGCAGCGACGGACACATTGTCATCGTCGAGCACCGTCTAGCCGATGGCCCTGCCCTGAGCAAAGCCGAAGGGAGCACCGTCTACTCGGTCTACTGGCACGTTTCCAGCGTGCAGGTGCGGGAGGGCCAGCCGGTAGTGCGCGGACAGGTAATCGCCGTCGTCTACGACCAGGGGTTCAACAGCCACCTGCATTGGGAGATGCGCGCCTTCCGCGATGGCTCGAATCTATTCCCGGCGGGGACGGCGGGCGCGCGGGGAACCTGCAACGGCCACGTCGCCGGGGTGGGATACACCTGGGACGACGACCCGGCCCGCGCCGTCCCGGACTATTACGGCTACCTGGATCCGACCGCGTTCGTCGCAGACAGGCCATGAAGATATTCTACACCGACCAGTTCCAATTTCCGCTGCCGGACAAACACTATTTTCCCCTGCACAAGTACAGTATGCTGCGGGAGGCGATTGAGGCCGCCGGGCTGGTCTCACCCGATGACATGATCGTGCCCGATCCAGTCACGGACGAACAAATTCTACGCGCCCACAGCAGCGACTACCTGCAACGGGTGAAAAGCGGCCAGCTCACGGGCCAAGAGATTCGTCGCCTGGGCCTGCCCTGGTCGCTGGAACTGGTCACGCGGGCGCGGCACACCGCCGGAGGCACCATCGCCGCTTGCCGCGCTGCGCTGCGGGACGGGGTGGCGGTCAACCTGGCCGGGGGCACCCATCACGCCTCCCGCGACCGTGCGCAAGGGTTCTGCCTGTTCAACGACGTCATTATTGCCGCCCGCGCGATGCAGGCCGAGGGCCGCGCCCGCCGGGTGGTGATCCTCGATTGCGACGTCCACCAGGGGAACGGCAGCGCCGCGCTCGCCGCCGGAGATCCCACCATCTTTACCTTTTCCATCCACAACGAGCAGAACTTTCCCCTACACAAAGAACCAGGCGATCTAGACATCGGGCTGAACGACGGCACGGGGGATACGGAATACCTGGCGGCTTTGGAACCCGGCGTGCGGCGGGCGTTGGAGTTAGCGGAGGCCGATCTGGCGATCTACCTGGCCGGGGCCGACCCTTACGCCGGGGATTTGCTGGGACGTTTTGAACTGAGCAAAGAAGGACTGGTCAAACGGGACCGCATGGTGCTTGCGTTTTGCCGGGAGGCGGGACTGCCAGCGGCGGTGACGCTGGCCGGGGGATATGGACGGCGGATAGAGGAAACCGTAGAGATTCACCTGCAAACCGTGCGCATCGCAGCAGAGATGGATGGAACGCGGGCATCCTGACCGCAAAGATGCGGGCAGGGATGCCCGCGCTCCCAGGCCAGACTTGCCAAAAATGGCGATTTGCGGGTACAATATAAACATCGCGGCGATTGAGAGAAAGGAAACGGAAAATGGCAAATGGCAAAAGACTCGAGGTCAATTGGCCCGGCGGGCTCAAGTTGCGCGCAGAGCCAGAACCAACGGACAGCAGTTACAGCGGCGCCAAAGTGCCCTACCGCGCGGTGGTGGAAGCGATCGGAGAACCCAAACGGTACGACGACCGTTTCTCATTCCAAAAGGTACGCACGCCGGAGGGGCAGGTGGGCTGGCTCACCTACCGGGACGGCGACACGCTCTACCTCGACCCGATTGAGACCGCGCCGCCCACGGAAGGGGCCAAGTTCAAGGTCAACTGGTCCCGGGGACTGCGTATGCGCAGCCAACCGGAACCAAGCCAGGCCAGCTTTACCGGCGTGATCGTGCCCTACGGCACGGTCGTGACCGGCATCGGGGAGCCGTTCTCTCACCCGGATGGGTTTGTGTTCCAGCGCGCCCGCACGCCAGAAGGACAGGTCGGCTGGCTAACGCGCAGTTACGGCTACACCACCTACCTGGTCAAGGTCAAAGAGGAAGCAGAGGAACAGCCCGAACCGGATGAGCCTCAGCCAGAGACCGGCAAGCTATGGGTCACCTGGCTTGATGGCCTCAAATTGCGCGGAAAGCCGGAACCCAGCCTGGCGACTTTCACCGGCACCATAGTGCCCTACGGCGCGCAGGTGGCCGCGCTGGGAGCGCCCCAGGAGCACGCCGAGGGGTACAAGTTCCAAAAGGCGCGCCTGGTCGATGGCGAGATCGGCTGGCTCACCTCGAGCTATGGCGGCACAATCTACTTGAGCGAAGAGAAACCCGACCTGACGACCAAGCCAATCGAAACTGCGCAGGTGAGTCCGGCTGCCGGGATGTGGGCCGAGATGCGCGGTTCGCCGGACGGCGCGGTCGAGTGGTGGGTCGGCGGGGCGGTGCCACTGCGCGTGCTGGACCCATCCGGCGCAGGGGCCAAGATCGGGCAGGCGGGGCAGTGGATCGAGGTCGAGACGCCGGCCTTTAAGCGCGGATTCATCGAGGCCAAATGCCTCAAGCCCTTTACGCCGAGCAAACACAGGGCGGTGTCGCGCCTCGGCGAAAGCGACTACATCTACGGCATCCACGACCGGTACGACCGCAATCTGCTCAAATCGGTCGGCGTGACCGGCTGGGTGCTCTTTACTCACGCCATCGGCACCGACTATCAGGGAGCCGGCGGCGATCTCAGCACGTACCGCGAGTGGGCAAACGACGGCTTTGGCATCCTGGCGCGGCTCAATCACGGCTACGGCTCTAGCGGCACCATCCCCAAGCCACACCAGTACGACGATTTCGCCCGCACCTGCGCCGCCTTTGTAAAACGCTCAATCGACCCCCACAATCCCAAAGGGGGCTGTCACATCTGGATCATTGGCAACGAGATGAACAATCCGCGCGAGTACCCCGGCAATCACGAAGGCGTGGGCGGGCACGCGATCACCCCGGAGAGCTATGCCGACTGCTTCAACCGCGTCTACCGGGCCATCAAGAAAATCTACGCTTCCACCCCCGGCCTGAGCGCGTCCGACGGGACAGTCGTGATGGGCGCAGTTGACCCCTACAACGCCGTCGCCGGGTGCAACGGGAATTGGTTCGTGCGCGCGCTGCGCCGGATCAAGGCGTTGGACGGGATTTCGTTGCACGCCTACACCCACGGCAGCGCGCCGGAGATGATCACCGACCGCAAGACGTTCGGCCAGGAGCACCTGGCGCCAAAGCGATTCCCCAGCAAAAAGCTGACCTGGCAATACTATAACTTTTACGCCTATCGCACGTTTATGGACTTGATCCCGG
>QMOE01000047.1 GCA_003648125.1 Chloroflexota bacterium | reverse complement strand
GCCTCCACATCTGCATCCACCGCGGTTGCACGTATTTTACCACAACTCCGCGCAAAACGTAAACCATTCGGTGAGATAGATGTGAGATTGCCGTTATGCCGGCGTATCTCGTTCCTTAGAAAGCCATCATCCGGTTGCGCGAGCACGAGCGTCAGACGGCGCTATAATGTGGACAAATGCGTCGAAACCGGCTTGGACATCTTGAGGGAGGAAACGAGGGACAGGCAAAGAATCCATTCACGCCGATCTGCGCAATTCACTTGATGCGTTTCCTCGATTAGAATTAGGTGCGTGCCCAGGCCCAAGGCAATGCACGTCGCGATGGCTAGAACCAATACCAAACGATCGATATGCTCAGGGTCAGTCATGTGGGTACGCGCCAACTGGAACCCGCGCGACTTGTGGTTGCCAAACAGGGTCTTGACCCAGTAGCGCATCTCGTAGATCATAGGGCGTGATTGCACTACGGCCTGATTGCGGTATAATCCTGTTATGTAGTGAAATGGTAACTGCTCATCCATCGGTTGAAACTGCGCCTGAGGAGCTGAAGCTGGCTGTCCACCTGCGGGGACAGGCGCATCCACGCAGGTGGACGCTTGGCTGCAAGCCCGCTAGAGGCGATTTCAATCGCTAAGCGGGTGCTTGAGACATTGATAATGGTGCTGACCGGCAAGCCTTTCTATCCACCACTTCTGCGGCCTTCCTCCGCTCCACCAGGATGGCGGCGTTAGGGCCGCTGGAGATGAGAGATATGCACATAGGGACTTTGCTACCCGAGCCGAATATCTTTGGCATCCGGCTCTCTGGCGTCCGCTTCCCGCAAGAACTCACGCTCTGCGGCGCACCCGCTCTCCGACACCGTGCGCGTGATGCCCACCGACCGGTTCGTCTACCTACCGCCGGTATTTAAGGGGGTACCAATAATCTACCGGAGGAGCACATGACCAGGCTCATGCGCCACAATTCATCGAAGAGGTGGGCGCGACTGTACTCGAACTGGCGTACTGTCTCAAAGCAGGTATAATCGCCGCTATGACCACACAAACTTTGCATATCCGCCTCTTCGGCCTGCTGGAGTTGACGTGTGGAAACCGTCTCCTCCCACTCCCTTCCTCCACGCGCACCCGCTCGCTGCTGGCTTACCTCATCTACCATCACGACCGCCCGATTCCCCGCGACCGGCTGGCAGGCCTTTTCTGGCCTGAGCGACCTGATGCCCGTGCCCGACGCGCCTTGTCCAATGCTCTGTGGCAGATTCGCCGCGCCCTCGGCCCTGCCGCCGACCGTCTGGTGACGGAACGCATTGCCGTTATCTTTGCCCTGCGCTCCGGTGACCGCTTGGACGTGGAGGAGTTCGAGGCCGGGATAAAAGGGTGCGCGGAAAAAGATGCCACCGGAGACGCTTTGTCCGCCTGCCTGTTGGAACTGGGCCAGGCCGTGACCATCTACCGCGCCGACCTGCTGGAAGAAATCTACGACGACTGGGTGCTTCTGGAACGAGAGCGGCTGCGAGAGTCGTATCTGCGCGCACTGGAACGGCTGCTCGCGCTCCATAAGCAAATCGGGGATTACGACCAGGCCCTCGTGGACGCCCAACGGCTGGTCGCCGCCGACCCGCTGTACGAAACAGCGCACCGTGAGTTGATGCGCCTCTACCACCTCTTGGGCCGTCCGCAGGCCGCCATCAAGCAGTTCGCCCTGCTGTGTGACCTTTTGAGAGACGAACTTGGGAGCATGCCAGGCCAATCCTCCATCGCGCTCTACAGAGAAATAGCCGCCGCGTTAGACGAAGACGCCCGCTCCCACTTGCCCATAGCCGCGCCGCCGCCTCCGCTGCTGCGTGACCTGGCTCACTTGCCCTTCATAGGCCGGACGAGCGAGCGGGCCACGCTGCTGGATGAACTGCGAGCCGTCAAGCAGGATCACGGCGGTTGGGCTCTGATCGAAGGGGATGCCGGAGTGGGCAAGACGCGCCTGGCGATGGAAATCATCGCTGACGCCCGCTGGCGTGGCTTCCACGTGGGCATAGGCGCAGCGGAGCCGGTGACAACCCCCGCTCCCTACAGCCTGTTGACACAATCCATCGCCGGCCTGCTCACCCCACTGCGCGTCTCTCAACTGTCCGCTCTGATCGAACCGCATTGCCTGAGCAGCATCGCGATGCTATTCCCGACCGTCTCTGAGCTAATTCCCGACCTGCCCCCTGTGCCCGAATTGCCGCTCGAACGGCAACAGGAAAGACTGTGGGAGGGATTGGCCCGTTGCATCGCCGCCCTGACCACTGCCGCCCCGTTGCTGCTGGTGCTGGAAGATATACACTGGGCCGATGACCGTTCCCTGATCGCCATTCGCAATCTCCTGCCTCGGCTGCGCCACACGCGCCTGCTGATCCTGCTCACCTGTCGCATAGCAGAAACACAAACACGCCCCATCGTGCGCGATACGTTGGAGGAATTGGACCGCATCTTGCCGGCCTGCCGCATACGTCTGGACCCGCTCAACATCGGGCAGACGGTCACCCTGGTTCAGCGGGCGCTGGGGACGGCGGACCAGGGTACCGAATTCGCCGCCAGGCTGTGGGGTGAGACCAATGGCAACCCTCTCTTCCTCGTCGAGACGCTCAAATCGCTGCTGGAACGGGGACAGCTCGCTCCGTCGCCCGACGGCGGCTGGCTGCTTCCCTCTCTGGACGCGCCGTTGCCTGTCCCTGCCTCGATTCAGGCGCTGGTCAATGAGCGGGTGGCACACCTTCCTCCCGCGCTGCGGGCGGTGCTGGAACTGGTCGCCGTGCTGGGCCAGGACGCCGATTTTCCTGTGCTCTCCCGCACCGGCGACGCTGATCCGGCCGCCCTGCTCCCCGCGCTGGAAGAGCTGGAACAGCGCGGCTTTCTGATCGAGACCGAGTCCCGCTACTGCTTCGAACACGACCGCATCCGCGAGATCATCTACCAGAACATACCGCCGCACCGTCAGGAGAGATTGCACCGTCGCGCCGGAGACGCGCTGGAGGCGCTGCACCCGGAACGGATCGCGTCGCTGGCTCTGCACTTCGACCGAGGGGGAATGCACGAGAAAGCGTTGACCTACATTCTGCAAGTTGCCGAGCAAGCTCAAGCAGTCTACGATTATGAGACGGCCTTGACCCATTATGAACGCGCCCTGGAATTGAGCGGCGACGATACGCCCATCCGTTGGCAAGTGCTCGTAGCCCAGGAAAAAACGTTCTACCAGCTAGGCCGCTGGGATGACGATACCAAAGCGTTGGACGAGTTGGCGCGTCTGGCGGAATCATTCCCCGATCCATTGTACCGAGCGCAGGCGCTGCTATTGGCCGGACGGCATGAGAGCGTCGTGGGCGACCCGCGCCGGGCGTTGGCGCTGCTGGAGGAATCGCTCGACCTGACCCGCGCTGCCGGAGAGCAGCATTTGCTTGGGCAGGCGCTGATAGAGAGCGCCCACGCCCATTGGCGGATGGGGAACGTCGGCGAGTGCCGCGCCGCCGTCGAGGAAGCGCAGGCCATTTTCCACCGGATAGGCGACCGCAGGTGGGAGAGAACTGCCTCGAACATCCTGGTCAGTTTGCATCTGGGCCTGACGGGCGACTATGGCCAGGCGCTATCCTATGGCCGGGAAAGCCGCCGCCTCGCCAACGAACTTGGCGATTCTTATGCCGTCGCCGTTGACGAGGGCAACATTGCGCTGGCTCAGGCACTCCTGGGCGACTATTCCGCTGCGCGAGAAGCGATAGAGGCGAGTCTCGCCTTCGTCACTCGCGTCGGGGATCGGTATTCCGAGAGTGCTTTTCACGTCTTCGAGGCCATCATCTGGCGGGGATTGGGCGACCTGGAACGGGCATACGCCTCTGCCCGGCGCGCCCTCGAACTCTGCCGACGGGCGAGCAACCCCAATTTCGAGATCGAGGCCCTGGGATGGCTGGGCCGGATCGAGATGGAGCAGGATAACATCCGCCAGGCGTTGCACTGGTTCGAGCAAGCTGTTCAGGTAGCCAGGACTCATTCCCAGGCGCAGGATTGGGCGGAACAACTGTCCCACCTGGCGCTGGCTCACTCCCGTCTGGGGGACCACGAGACCGCACTGCGGCTTTCGGACGAGGCGCTGGCGACGATGGAAGCGGAAATGGAGACGAGCGACCGGCTCAAGCTGGTCTATTTCGAACGTGCACATATCCTCGCCGCAGCCCAAGGCCAACGGGCCGCTCTGCCGGTCCTGGAACGCGCCTACCGGGTGCTGATGAGCGTAGCCGACCGCATCAGCGACCCCGCCCTGCGCCGTTCCTTCCTGGAGCGTGTGGCCGAGAACCGGGCCATCGCTGCCGCCTACGAGCGCGGCTACCTCCCGCTCCCCCCGCGCCGTCAGAAAGCCCGCCTCCCGTCGCTCTCCGCCCCCTACGGTCGTCCCCTGCGCGACGATGAGTTCGTCACGGTGACGTGGACCATCGCTGCACCGGAGGATGACGAGGTCGCGGGCAAAGCAGCCCGCCGCCGCCACCGCTTGCTGCGCCTCCTGCGCGAGGCAGATGCGCAATCCGCCGCTCCCACCGTGACCGCCCTGGCTCAGGCCCTCGGCGTCAGCGAGCGCACCATCAAGCGCGACTTGGCCGCCCTCCGTGCGGCGGGCCATGCCGTGCGCACCCGGGGCAGCCGTCGGCAACGTTCGTAGTATGTCCCCATAGTTCTCCTCATTCTTTTCCCCTTTCATGACATTCGAGAGACACTCGTGTGGTAGACTGTGCTGCAAGTGTGCAAGTGTGCAAGTCTGCAAGTGTGCAAGTGTGCAAGTCTCCGTTCTTCCGTTCGCTTCACTACCTGACATCTGAACGCAGATTCACCGCAGATTGACGCTGATTTGGCCGGATTCGTATCGCTTTGCGCCGAAAGCCCAAGAAAATCTGTGTTTCCGTTCGCCGCAGGTCTTCTGACCGAGGCGGACCCGGGACTCGGTCGGAGACCTCGCCCAACGGGGCGCCACTATCATGCATCTGGAGGTGTACTATGAAAGCATATTTCTCTCACGCTTGTCATCGGTTCGGAAACGGGATGGGGACTCGCCTGTTGGCGGGTGGCCTGTCCGTCGCCATCGCCGCTGTTGCGATTCTGGCGCTGGCGCTCGTCCTGTCGGGTGGGCCGGCCCATAGCGCAGCCGCCGCTTATGATCTGCTGACCGTCGCCGCCGAACCCGTGCCCGACGATATCGCCGTTGGGCCAGATGGCTCGGTCTATGTCAACATCAACAACAACCACCGCGTGGTCAAGTACAGCGCGGAACACACCTACCTGACCGAGTGGGATGTGGGCGAGGTATCGGGCGGTATAGCCGTCGGGCCGGACGGTTCGGTCTATGTCAACATCAACAACAACCACCGCGTGGTCAAGTACAGCGCCGAGGGAGAGTACCTGACCGAGTGGGACGTGGGCGCGGAGGCCAAAGGTCTCGCCGTCGGGCCGGACGGCTCGGTTTACGTCAACATCAACAACAACCACCGCGTGGTCAAATACGACGCCGACGGCGGTTATCTGGCCGAGTGGGATACAGGGGAGCCGGCGGACGGCATCGCTGTGGGGCCGGACGGTTCGGTCTATGTCAACATCAACAACAACCACCGCGTGGTCAAGTATGACGCCAACGGCACTCAATTGGCTACCTGGGATTTGGTGGCCGGGGTGATCGAGACGAACGGCATCGCGGTCGGGCCGGACGGCTCGGTCTATGTCAACATCAACAACAACCACCGTGTGGTACAGTATAGCTCTGTGGGCGAGTTGCTGGCCGACTGGAGCATCTCCCCACTGGAAGCGACTTTCAACTACCAGGGCTACTTGGTGACGGACGATGGGGCAGTGGACGACAATTGCGATTTCCAGTTCAGCCTGTGGGACGACGTCGTCAGCGGCACTCAACTGGGCACACAGATCATCACCGGCGTGGCCGTCAGCAACGGGAACTTCAACGTGGACCTGGACTTCGACGTCTTCGACGGCGAGGAGCGGTTCATGGAGATCGCCGTCCAGTGCGGCGGCGACAGCGGCTACGTGCCGTTGGACGGCCGGCTTGCCCTGCGCCCGACTCCCTACTCCCTCTTCGCCCAGAACGTCCCCTGGGAGGGGATCACGAACGTGCCCCTTGGCTTCGCCGATGGCGACGACGACACCACCTATAGCGCCGGGGCGGGGTTGGTGCTCTCCGGCACGGTCTTCAGCGCGGATATGTCGTATCTCCAGGCTCGCTACGACAACATCATTGACGTGGCTCCCGCCGGCGGCGATGCCACAGACCTGGCCGGGGCCGTCGCCCTCGTCTCCAACAGCGGGCCGACCAACACCTACCTCATCCGCGTCGCGCCCGGCGTCTACACCGGCAACGTCACCCTGCCGCCCTACGTCCACCTTCGCGGGAGCGGGGTACACATCACCGTCATCTCCACCACGTTGAACAACACCAGCGGCTTACTGGCCTCGCTCGTCCTGTCCGATAGCGACGAACTGAGCGAGCTGACCGTTGTCGCCAACGGGCCGCTGGCCTCCGAGATAGCGGCGGTGGAGAGCGGGGGCGAGGATGTCTGGATGCACCACGTCGAGATTCAGGCCGGCGGCGCGTATACATCCTACGGCCTGCTGGTGGACGGCGGCCACACCCGGTTGTCCGATTTCGAGGTGGAGGTGAGCGATTACGATTCCGACTCCAACGGGTGCGGCATAGCAATCGAAAGTGGCAGCCTGACCGGCCTCAACGGCCGGGTGCAGGCGGCGGCCGGCCGTTGGGCAGCAGCAGTGCGCGGCGGTGGAGAATCGCTCGCCTTGCTGCGCGACGTGTGGGGGTCGGCCTCGGCCACCACCTCCACTTTTGGGATCGAGAGCGGCGGCTCTTATTTTACACTCCAGGACGTCTCCTTTGAAGCCAACGGCAGCGGGAATACCTATGGGCTGTACCTGTCCGGCGGCGATGTGGATGTGTCCGATAGCGACTTTGTCGCCAGCGGCGGGATGGCCTATGGCGTCTATGTCCCCGTCACCGCTACCGGCAGGATCGCCAACAGCGACATCGCCGCCTCCGGTTGGGTCGAGGAGGTCAACGGCATCTACAACGGGCAGGGAGCCAGCCTGACCTACGAGGATGTGCGCGTCCACTCGTCCGGCAACCAATGGCGCACGGTGGGGATGGCGGTGTACAAAGCCGCGCCGGTGCTCCGCAACGTCTCCATCGAGGCCGGGAGCGAGGGCGGCGGCGAGGAGACGAGCATCGGTCTGTACCTGGACGCTCCCACCGGCGGCGTGTGGCAGGACCTGTTCATCGTCAGCCAGGCCATCACCGACGCCTATGGCATCTATGTGCAGAGCAACGCGGCGGATTTGGAGTTCGAGCACGCTGTGGTAGAGGCCGTTGGCTACAACGCCCGTGCCACCTACCTCTACGGCGGCGGTGAACTCGACTTCGCCCAGAGCGACCTGCTGGCGGAGAGCACCGGCGCCACCACCAACGATGGTTCTATGGCGGTGGTGGAGCACGACACCGATGTGGGCGACTGGGCGTTCCTCTATGTTGATTCCAGTCGTCTGCGCACCACCGGTGCGCCGCTCAATATCGTCATCTCCGGCACTATCTCCACCACGTTGGGGTCGCCCATCACCTACACCCAGGCCTCCGTGGGAGGCTCGTTGCTCGACGGCGAGCTGCTGGCGGTGGATGCGACCTGCGCCGGCGCGTATAACAGCGTCTATCAAGCCCTTGACAATCAATGTCGGTAAATCGGGTGGAACAAGGAGAGCTATGGCTCAACCCTGCCGCTCCAACTCCTTCGTCTTGCGCATCTGGTGGGAGAGGGATGGGGGAGAGCACCCATCCTGGCGCGGTTGGGTGCAGCATGCAACTTCCGGCGAGGCGCTTTACTTCCGTCACCTGAACGATCTGTTACTCTTCATCGAAGCACATACCGGGCCGCTGGCGCAAAGCCGAGGTATGGAGGGGGAGGGAAAGGAAAGCGAAAGGGAAGCGAAATGAATGGACAAGTACGTAAAGGATTCGCCAAACATATGGAGGAGTATACGATGAAAGTCAACCGAAAAAGGCTTTTCCTGGTTATTGGGCTGTCGCTATTCACCCTCTTGCTGGTGGGCGTCGTCAGTGCCCAGACCGGCGGCGGCTACGACCTGACCTGGTGGACGGTGGACGGCGGCGGAGGCAGTCTCAGCGGCGGCGGATATACGCTGATGGGCACCGCCGGTCAGCCGGACGCCGGGTCCGTCGGCGGCGGCGGGTACACCCTGTCTGGCGGCTTCTGGGCCGGGAGAGGAGGTGGCGCGGTTTGCACCGCTCTGACCGGCGTGAGCGTCTCCGGCCCCTCGTCGGGCAACACCGGTGAGACGCTCACCTTCACCGCCACGCCCAGTCCGACCGGCGCGACGACCCCTATCACATACACCTGGTCGTCCGATGGCCTGGTGAACGCGAATGGCAACCAGGCCACTTACAGGTGGGACGACACTGGCACCAAGACGGTGCAGGTAACGGCCCGCAACTGCGGCGGGCAGGACTTCAGCGCCAGTGCCCAGGTCAACATCACGTCGGCCTGCGTCGGCGTCACCGGGGCCTCCATCACCGGCTTGACCACCGGCTACACCGGCGTGCAATACGATTTCGTCGGCAGTTACGAGCCGCCGACGGCGACCGCGCCGCTCACCTACACCTGGTCGCCAACCCCACTGGGCGAGCAAGGGACGCTTACGGCGACTTATAGTTGGGCGACGACCGGCACGCACACCATCAGCTTCACTGTGCAGAACTGCGGCGGCGTAGCCATCGGCACCCATAGTATCTCGATCAGCGAACCGCCGACCACCTGCGAAGCCGTCACCGGTGTGACCATCGCCGGCCCGGCGAGTGGCGAGTTGGATACCGACTACACTTTCACCGCCACCGTCCAACCTGCGGACGCCAGCACGCCGATAGATTACGTCTGGTCGAGCGACAACCTGACCGGCGGGCAGGGAACGGCCTACGCCACTTATCACTGGAGTCAGGCCGGTACTTACACTATCACTGTCCTGGTGGGCAACTGCGGCGGTTCGGCGAACGCGAGCCAGCCCATCGTCATCAACAGCGGCGATAAGTACATCTACCTGCCGCTGGTGGTGCGCAACCACTGATTGAGCATGTGCACGCGGTATACACTGCCCAGGCTTGGTTGCCTGACAAAACTCGATCCCATCTTATCCCATCTTGATGAGTAACAATTTCAATCTTTGCATCAGGAGGCAAAAAAGATGAAACGCACAGTGATTTCAAGTCTGTTGATCGCATTGATGATCTCGTTATTGCCGGGCGGCGTCGCGCTACCGTCGTATCGGGTCTGGGCCAGGGGGGCGACACCACATGACATTCTCGCTCCCCAGGCCCCGCTCGGCAATGCCTTCACCTATCAGGGCTACCTGGAGGACGGCAGCGGAGCCGTGAACGATACCTGCGATTTCCAATTTTCGCTCTGGGACGCGGCCAGCAACGGCACGCGGATAGGCAGCATCCAGACCAAGACCGGCGTGACGGTCGCCGAGGGATACTTTACCGTCACCGACCTGGATTTTGGCGCGGCCGCCTTTACCGGCGAGG